>JBEKZK010000045.1:0-13547 GCA_049509935.1 Xanthobacteraceae bacterium
TACGTGCCGACCAACCACGTCTGCATGGACTACGAGCCGTTCAAGGTGAGCTACTCGGCGGGCCAGCCCTATGTCGGGGCGACGCTGGCGATGTACCCGCCTCCGGGCGAAAGCAACATGGGCAACTTCATCGCCTGGGATGGTCGCACCGGCAAGATCGTCTGGTCCGACAAGGAGCAGTTCTCGGTATGGTCCGGCGCCCTGGCGACGGCCGGCGGCGTCGTGTTCTACGGCACCCTCGAGGGCTACCTGAAGGCCGTCGATGCCAAGACCGGCAAGGAGCTCTACAAGTTCAAGACTCCGTCCGGCATCATCGGCAACGTGATGACCTACGAGCACGGCGGCAGGCAGTTCGTCGCGGTGCTCTCGGGAGTCGGCGGCTGGGCGGGAATCGGCCTTGCGGCCGGCCTGACCAAGCCGACGGACGGCCTCGGCGCAGTGGGCGGCTACGCCGCGCTGAGCAACTACACCTCGCTCGGCGGCCAGCTGACGGTGTTCGCACTGCCGGGCAATTGAGCCTCTGAGGCTGCGACGACATGGACGTCCGGCGCGTCGATCGACGCGCCGGACCGTTCGTCGTCCGGTCCGCACCGTGATGACCTTCAGCCACCGAGGACGAAGCCCGTGCGTATCAGCTGTGTGGCCGTGGCGCTTGCTGCCATCGGAATGCTCGTGTGCGCTCCGCTCGCACGCGCGGACGGATCGGGTGACCCCGCTGCGGTCAAGGACGAGAACGGCAAGTATTTCGACAAGGCCGGCAATCCGACCTTCAAGGCGGCAGCCGATGGCACGGTGGACTGGTCCACGTATTCGGGCTTCCGGCGCTATCATTCCGAATGTCACGTCTGTCATGGCCCCGACGCCGAAGGCTCCACCTATGCTCCGGCGCTGAAGAATTCGCTGAAGACGCTGAGCTACTCGGATTTCGTGAGCGTGGTGGTGGCCGGACGCCAGAACGTCACGACCGCGCAGGAGAACGTGATGCCGGCGTTCGGCACGAACCTGAACGTGATGTGCTATCTGGACGACATCTTCGTGTATGTCCGTGCCCGCGCCGACGACGCGATCGGCCGTGGGAGACCGGCCAAGCACGAGGACAAACCCGAAGCGGCCGCCAAGGCGGAAACCAGCTGCATGGGCCAGCATTAGAGGATCTCCCGGAGAGTGGAGTCCGGCATGCGTACGAGTTTGGCGCTGGCGACGGTCTGTGCGGTGTTGGCGGCAACCTCGGTTCAGCCTCGCTTCGCCGCTCTGGCGCAGGGGCAAGGGACCGACTCCGGCGACCTGTCGATCGAGCTCATCGATCCCAAGGTCCTGCGCGTGTGCGCGGATCCGCGCAGCCTGCCGTTCTCCAACGAGCAGGGCGCGGGCTTCGAGAACAAGCTCGCGCAATTGCTGGCCGAGAAGCTCGGCAAGACGCTCGCCTACACCTGGTACCCGCAGGCGCCGGGCTTCGTGCGCAATACGCTGGGTGGCTACAAGTGCGACGTCATCATGGGGTTTCCCCAGGGCAGCGACATCGTGCAGAGCACCAATCCCTATTACCGCACGGCCTACGCGCTGGTGTTCAAGCCGGGCGCCGGCCTCGACGGCATCGACACGCTCGCCGATGAGCGCCTGAAGGACAAGCGGATCGGGATCGTCGCCGGCACTCCGCCGAGCAACGCGATCGTCGCCAACGGCCTGATGCTCCGCGCCAAGCCCTATCCGCTGGTGGTCGACACCCGGTTCGATTCCTCGGCCGACGCGATGATGAAGGATCTGGCGGAAGGCGCCATCGACGTGGGTGTGTTGTGGGGGCCGATGGCCGGGTATTACGCCAAACAGGCGAATTCGCCGGTGACCGTCGTGCCGCTGACCCGGGAGACGTCCGGACTGCCGCTGGTCTATCGCATGGCCATGGGCGTGCGGCCGGCCGACCAGGACTGGAAACGGTCGCTCAACCGGTTCATCGACGACAATCAATCCGCCATCAACGCGCTGCTGCTCGGCTTCGGCGTGCCGCTGCTCGACGAGAACAATCAGCGTATCACGGAATCCTCGCTGTCGAAGAAGCCATGACGGGAGGCGCCGCGCGCCTGCTGCTGCTCTGCGTGCTGGCGCTGACGTCGTCCCCCGCGCCCGCCGGCGACAGCGTGCCCGAGCCCGAAGGCTATCGCAACGCGGATTACCGCTCGCCGACGCCGAGCACCCTGAAGGGTGCCCGCGTCGTCGGCACGCCCGACGCCGAGGCGCTGTGGACGAGCGGACGGGCTGTCTTCGTCGACGTCATGCCGCGGCCGCCGCGTCCCTCCGGGTTGCCGGCCGGCACGATCTGGCGGGAGCAGCCGCGGCCGAACATCCCGGGCAGCATCTGGTTGCCCGACACCGGCTACGGCGCGCTGGCGCCGGTCATCGAGGAGTATTTTCGCCGCGGCCTCGAGCAGGCGGCGGGCGGCGACCGGGCCACGGTACTGGTGTTCTATTGCCTGGAGAATTGCTGGATGTCGTGGAACGCCGCCAGGCGGGCGATGACGCTCGGCTACTCCGATGTCGTCTGGTATCCAGCGGGAACCGACGGCTGGCAGGGCGCCGGGCTGCCGCTCGAGGACGGAAAGCCGGTTCCGCGCCCGGGCGAGTAAGAGGGCTTGCTACCTCAGTCGAGCCGCTGTGCCACTGCCTGCGACAGCGCGAACAAGCGACGCTCGATGATGACCGGGACTTCGCAGACATAGCCAATGGTCTTGCGCCGGTCCTCGAAGATCCGCGTGTTCCAGGCGATCTCGTTGGCCGCCTCGTCGACCCGGGTCTGGTCGGTGTTGGGCGCGTCACGCAGCTCGCGCAGCCCGACGGCCTCGCCGCGGACCTTGGCGGCCAGTTCCTTCTGCCGGCGGGTGAAGCGCTCGATGGCCGACATCACCTCCGAGCGCTGGCGGTTCAACGTGTCGAACAACCCGGCGAACAGCAGCCTGGCCTTGTCGAGCTTCTCGGCGGAGGTGCCGGTGATGAAGTCGGCAATCGCCGTCTCGGCCTCCTCGAGCGGGGTCCGGCGCTCGGCGAGCCGCGCCACCAGATCCCGGACGTCGGCGTCGGCCTCCCAGCGGTCGCCGACGTCGTCGAGCGGCGGTCCCGCCCACACGGCGGCGACCGACAGCTCCGGCACCTTGATCTGGTTGCACGGCCAGTCGGGATAGCGGGCGTCGGCCGCCAACGCGCGACCGCCGGCGCAATGGCCGATCGCCGCCAGGAGCACCGCCGCGACCGCCCGGCTCATCATGCTCCGCCCCCGGGCTCGCCGCGGCGCGCCAGGAACCCGCGAGCCGGATCGTAGGCGACGATCGCGCCGACCATGAACACGGTGGTACACCCGGCGACGACCGCAAGCGATACCCACTCGACCTTGACGTAGAGCGCAAAGCGGATCAGCTCGACCGCGTGGGTGAACGGATTGAGCTCGCAGACATAGTACAGCACCGGGCTCGATTCCTTGACGCGCCACAACGGATAGAGCGCCGAGGAGGCGAAGAACATCGGAAAGATCACGAAGTTCATCACCCCGGCGAAGTTCTCCAGCTGCTTGATCACCGACGAGATCAGCATACCCAGGGCCCCGAGCATGAGTCCGGACATGATCAGTGCCGGCAGCACCGTCAGATATCCCATCAGCGGCGGCTCGATGTCCCAGAACCACGCGATGGCCAGGTAGGCATAGACCTGGAGCAGCGACACCGCCGTCCCGGCGAGCAGCTTCGAGCCGAGCAGGTACCAGCGGGGCAGCGGGCTGACCAGCAGCGTGCGCATGTTGCCCATCTCCCGGTCGTAGACCATCGACAGCGATGACTGCATGCCGTTGAACAGCTGGATCATTGCCATCAGGCCCGGCGTGATGAACACCTCGTAGAGGACATAAACGTCGTAGGGCGGGATGATCGAGATCCCGAGCACCTGGCGAAATCCCGCCGCGAAGATGAACAGCCAGACCAGCGGCCGCACCAGGGCGGCGACGAAGCGCTCACGCTGATGGAGAAATCGCAACGCCTCGCGCCACACGATGCCGCGCATGCAGATGGCGTACTGGGCGACCGAGAATCCGGCCGGCGGGGCCGCTGCCTGCTGCAAGCTCATGGAATCTCGCTCGTCGATCGCGTCGGGATCTGCGCCAGCTTGACGAAGGCCGCACGGATATCAGCAGCCGCCGACTCCTCGACCACACGAGGCACCGGACCATGGGCGAGCACGCGCCCGCGATGCAGCACCACCACGTCGTCGGTCGCGACGATTTCGTCGACCAGATGGGTCGCCCAGAATGCGCAGACGCCTTCCTCCGCGACCAGGCGCCGGACCTCGGCCAGGATGTCCTCCCTGGCGCCGATGTCGAGGCCGACGGTCGGCTCGTCGAGAACCAGCAATCGCGGACGGTGCAGCAGGGCGCGGGCAATCTCGACGCGGCGCATCTGCCCGCCCGACAGGTCGCGTGCCTTGTCGCCTGCGCGGTCCGCAAGCCCGATGCGCTCGAGCGCCGCGCCGGCGCGCCGGCGCGCCTCGCCACCGCCGATGCCGTGCAGTGCCGCGTGGTACTGCATGTTCTGCATGACCGAGAGATCAAGGTCGAGCGTGCGCGACTGGAACACCACGCCGAGCCGGCGCAGCGCCTCGCCGGAATTGCGGCCGACCTCGTAGCCGAAAATTTCGATGCGCCCGCGCTGGGTCGCGTAGAGGCGCGTGACCAGCGCGAACAGCGTGCTCTTTCCCGCGCCATTGAGTCCGAGAAGGACCGTGAAGGTCGCGGGCGCGATGGCGAAGCTCACGGCGTCGAGCGCCTGGCGCGACCCGTAGGAATGGCTCAGATTCTCGACCCGCAAGGCCGGCAGCTCGTCGGGTCTGGTGCCGTGCATCATCATCGAAGCCGCCGCGTCATTGCGGCGACATGGCAATGCCCCAGGGGAGCTCGCCGACCGCGATGGTCTTGATGACCTTGAGGGCGCCGACATCGATGACCGAAATGTCGTTGGAGACCCCGTTGGTGGTGAACAGGTACTTCTCGTCGGGCGTGAACGCCAGGTGCCAGACGCGCTGGCCGACCAGCAGATATTTCTTCACCTCATGGCTCGTGCCGTCGACGACGGCGATGCGATTGGCGGGGCCGAGCGCGACGAAGCCGGTCTTGCCGTCCCGCGTGAGTGCGATCCCGACCGGCTGGATCGCCTCCTTGCGCAGGCCGGGAATCGCGAACGAGATCTTCCCGGTCACCTGGTGGCCCACCGGATCGATGATGGTCACCGTGCCGCCGACCTCGGCGGACACCCAGAGCTCCGATCCGTCGTGCTTGAACTCGGCAAAGCGTGGCCGCGAATCGACCAGCACATTGGCGACGATGCGGCTCGTCGCAGTGTCGATGAAATGCGCCATGTTGGTGGTTTCCGAGGTATTGACCAGGACCTTCCCGTCGGGACTGAGGCCCAGGCCCTCGGGCTCCACGCCGACCGGGATGTCGCCGACCTTGACCCGCCGCTCGAGGTCGATGACCGTGACCATGTTGTCGTTCTCGTTGGCCACATAGAGGATCTTGCCCGACGGGTCCTGGGTGAACAGCTCGGGATCGGGGCCGGACGGCAGCGTCGCCGCCACCTCCTTGGTCGTGGTGTCGATCATCTCGATGGTGTCGTCGTCGCCGACCGCCACGAGGACGAACTTTCCGTCCCGGGTGACCTCGATGCCGCGCGGCCGCTGCCCGACCTTGATGGTCTTCACCGCCTCGAACTTGGCGGTGTCGATCACCGTCACGGTGTTGCTCTTCTCGTTCGACACGTAGGCGGTGAATGCCTGCGCTGGAGCGGCCAGCGCGCCCAGCAGGACGGCGCCGACGCTGACTCGGAAAAGCCGTGCGCTGCAGGTCGTCATCGGCACCTCACTTGAGGCTGCATTTGGTTTCCGGCCGGTCGACGCCGAGCGTATCGAGCTCCGAGACCTGATGCAGGAACCCTTCCTGCGGCGAAACCGAGACCACCGTGCGGCCGTCGGCCAGCAGGATAGGCTGGCGCAGCTGCAGGTTCCAGTCGCGCAGCGTGAGACGCTGTCCCTTGAACGCCGCGAGCGCGAAATCCGGTCCTTCGAGGAACCCGAGCATGGTCTTGGTGTCGCCGGAGTGCGTTCGCGATGCCGCTTCGCCAATCATCCGCGCCGCGGTCCACGCCTGCATGTCGAGCGCGGTCATGCGTCGCGAATTGAGCTTGATGAACCGGTTCTGCATCTGCACCGCACCCCATTGGTCGTGGGAGGGGTCCCAACTCGTCGGCACCAGGCCGGCCGAGCCCGCGACCGGCCTCGCGTCCCAGGTACGGTAAGGCAGGTAGGCTGCGAAGACGTCGCTCTCGTCGGCCGCCAGCAGGACGTCATAGGCCGGCGCCTGCTGGGTGAACACCGGCATCTGGCGCTGGATCTGGACGATGCCGCTGTCGGTGCGGCGCGCCCCGCCGACATCCTCGAACACGCGCTCCTGGACGATCTTGGCGCCGAACCGCGCCGCCGACCGGCGCAGCGCGTCGGCGTAGAGCTTGTCGGCCGGATGCGAGCCCACCACCATGAGCCACCGGCGCCACTGCTTCCATGCGAGGTATTGTGCGAGCCCGTCGGCGAGCATCGACCGGGTCGGCGCCGTGTGGATGACGTTGGCGCGGCAGTCGGCTTCGCGCAGCCGGTCGTCGGTCGCCCCCACGTTGAAGAAGATCAGTCCGCGCGGGCGGCCGGCGTCCGCGGCCTGAAGCAGCGGGTCCGCCGGCAGATCGGCCAGCACCAGCGACGCTCCGCGATCCGCCAGGCGGAGCGCCGCCGCGGCGGGGTCGTCGCCGTCCTTGAGGCTCGTCTCGTCGAGAACGAAGCGCTGGCCCAGGAACCCGCCGGTCGTGTTGTCGTCGTCGACAGCCAGCCTGGCCCCGGCGATCCCGTCGTTGTCGGCCGGTACGTCGAGAAGCGATATAGCCGCCTTGGGTCGGACGCCATGCAGATAGCCGATCCTGATCTCGGTCACATCGGCCGCCGGGGCAATGGAGCTCAGAGCAATGAGGATGGCGAATGCCGCAATGGGTCTGATCAATGCATCGCTCCAGTCGAGCCCCCGTTTCTTGTTAAATTCAGCATCGACCTTACGTCGGTTGATGGTAGAAAATACACCTGCCTGCGGCAAGCAGGATCGCGGCCGTCGGTGACATCGTGCCGCGGGCGAGGTGTCGACCGTACCCGCTGACGCGACGCAACGGAGCGCAGCAATGACGTTGTTTCTGGCGAGCGTCAACGGGCCGGACGAGGCCGAGGTTGCGCTCACGCACGGCGCCGACATCATCGATCTCAAGGACGCCGGGCGCGGCGCGCTCGGCGCGGTCGACGCCGCCGGCGTTCGGGCGGCGGTCGAGGTCGTGGGGCGGCGGCGGCCCGTCAGCGCGGTGACCGGCGACCTCGCAATGGAGCCCGACATCATCACGTCGGCGGTGTCGGCCATGGCGGCGACCGGGGTCGACTATGTCAAGGTCGGGCTTTTCCCCGGAGCGCGGCGCGAGGATTGCGTGCGGGCGCTTGCACCACTTGCGGCGCGGACCAGGATCGTCGCCGTCATGTTCGCCGACGACGGTCCCGATCTCGCCCTGCTGCCGCTGTTCGCCGGCTGCGGCCTGACCGGCGCGATGCTCGACACCGCCCGCAAGGACGCGGGCGGGCTGCTCGAGCGGATGGACGTCACGGTGCTCGGCGAATTCGTCGCCGCCTGCCGCCGGCATGGCCTGCTCGCCGGGCTGGCCGGGTCGCTGGAGGCGCCGGACATTCCGCGCCTGCTGCCGCTCGATCCGGATCTGCTGGGTTTCCGTGGGGCGCTGTGCGCCGGCCAGCAACGGACGATGGCGATCGATCCGGACGCGGTCCGGGTCGTGCGCGAGCTCATTCCGCTCGACCGCAGGAGCGCAGCCTGGGACGAGCGCGAGGCGATGGAGGTCGATTACCGGCTGCTGGCCGCGCGAGGCTATTCGGCCGACGCCGGCGACGCCGCGCCGGCCGACCGTATCTTCGTCCATGACTTCGTAACGCCGGTGCGGATCGGCGCCTATGCGCGCGAGCGCGACCGGCCGCAGCGGGTCCGCTTCAACGTCGATGTGGACGTGCGGCGCCCGGCGCACACGGCCGAGGACATGCGCGACGTGTTCTCCTACGACGTCGTGACCGACGGCATCCGCATGATCATCGCGCGCGAGCATATTGCCCTCCTGGAGACGCTCGCCGAGCGCGTCGCCGCGCTGGTGCTGGTGCACGAGCGCGTCATCCGCGTGACGGTGCGGGCCGAGAAGCTCGACGTCGGACCGGGCGGCGTCGGCGTGGAGATCACCCGCAAGCGGCCTGCCGAGGTCGCCGGCGTGCATCAGCTCTATCCGGCCGCATCGCCGCATCCCGGCCCGAAAGCCGCCGGATGATGGCCGGCCGGCGTGGCCTGGCGGTCGTCAAGCTCGGCGGAAGCCATGCATTCTCGCCCCATCTGACCGATTGGCTCGCAGCGCTGGCGCGCTGCGCGGGTCGCGTCGTGGTGGTGCCGGGCGGCAAGCCGTTCTCGGACACGGTGCGTGCGGCGCAGCCGCGGATCGGCTTCGACGACCGTGCCGCCCACCACATGGCGCTGCTCGCCATGACCCAATTCGGCTGCGCACTGGCGAGCCTGCATCCCGGCTATGTGCTGGCGGACTCGCTCACCGCCATCCGCCGTGCGCTGCGCAACCGGCAGGTCCCGGTCTGGTCGCCGGTCCGGATGGCGTTGCGCGCAACCGACGTCGCCGCGTCGTGGGAGGTCACCTCCGACAGCCTTGCCGCCTGGCTCGCCGGCCGGCTCGGCGCCGCCCGCCTGCTGCTGGTCAAGCACGTCGCGCCGCCCCGGCGCGCGGTCGGTGCCGAGGACCTGGTGGCGCAGGGGATCGTCGATCCGGCATTTCCCGCCATGATGGGGTCGGCGTGCTTTCTGGCAGGGGCCGCCGATCACGCTGCAGCGGCCGAGGCGATCCTCGCCGGCCTGCCGGCGGGTGCGCGGATCATTCCGCACCGCCGGCTCGGAGGGCACGCCGGCGCGACACTGCTAGTTGGCGACCGAGCGAGCAAATAAGGATCGGGAGCCCGTCGGGTTCGCACCATGGTCAAGGTCAGGACGCCGCGCTGGGGTTGGGCGCTCACCGGCTCGGGGCACTTCTTCAAGGAGTGCCTGGCGATGATCCGCGAGCTCGACGAGGTCGATCTCTTCGTCAGCCGGGCGGCCGACGAGGTCGTGCGCATGTACCGGCAGAAGCTGACGCTGCCCAAGTCGTCGCGCATCTTCCGCGACACGACGGCGAGCGCTGCGCCGGTCGGGTCGTTCTATTACGGCGTCTACCACACCCTGGTCGTCGCGCCCGCAACCTCGAACACCGTCGCCAAGTGTGTCTTCGGCATTTCCGATACGCTGGCCACCAACGTCTTCGCCCAGGCCGGCAAATGCCGGGTGCCGGCCATCGTCTTCGCCTGCGACACCGCGCCCGAGCTCGAGACCGAGGCGCCCAAGGGCGTGGTGAAGGTCTTTCCGCGCCGCATCGATCTGGAGAATACCGCGCGGCTCAAGTCGTTCGAGGCGACTGCCGTGGTCGAGCAACTCTCCGAGCTCGAGCAGGCGCTGGCGCGACGCAAGGGCGAGCTCGCCTCCGATGGCTGAGCGCATTCTCTTTCTCACCGGTCACCTCGCGCATGCGAGGCTCGAGAAGACGCTCGCCGGATTGGGCGGTGCCGACTTCGATTGGGCGATCGTGGACATCGGCGTGAAGGTCGCCGCACTGATGACCGAGGCGATCATCAGGCGTCGCCTGTCGCGTCCGGTGGGCGCCGACCGGGTCGTGTTGCCGGGCCGATGCCGCGCCGATCTCGGCCGTCTCGCCGCCGAGTTCGGTGTGCCGTTCGAGCGAGGCCCTGAGGAGCTGTACGACATTCCGGCTTATTTTGGCGGGCGTGCTCGCGATCTCGATCTGTCCCGCCACGACATGCGCATCTTTGCCGAGATCGTCGATGCACCGACGATCGGAGTCGATGCGATCCTCGCGCGTGCGCTGCGCATGCGCGAGGCCGGCGCCGACGTCATCGATCTCGGCTGCCTGCCGGACACGTCGTTCCGGCACCTGGAGGACGCGGTCCGCGAGCTGACCGGTGCCGGCCTCCGGGTGAGCGTCGATTCAGGCGATCCCGACGAGCTGCGCCGCGGAGCAGGCGCCGGTGCCTCATTCGTGCTCAGCCTCAACGAGGCGACCCTCGATATCGCGAGCGATACCGGCGCGACGCCGATTCTGGTTCCCGTGCGCCACGCGGACGTGGCGTCGCTGCTGCGCGCGGCCGAAGCGGCCGAGCGACGCGGGATCGCCGCGATCCTCGACCCTGTTCTCGATCCGATCCACTTCGGCTTCATGGCGTCGCTGTCGCGCTACGCGGAGGTGCGGCGGCAGCTGCCCGGGGCCGAAATCCTGATGGGGACCGGGAATCTCACCGAGCTCACCGACGCCGACTCCGGCGGGGTGACCGCCGTGCTGGCCGGCATCTGCTCGGAGCTGACGATCCGCAATCTGCTGATCGTTCAGGTGAGCCCGCACACCCGGCGCACCATTCAGGAGCACGATGCCGCGCGCCGCATCATGTTCGCGGCGCGCGCCGATACGAGCCTGCCGAGGAACTACGGCGACGCGCTGCTCCAGCTGCACGATCGCTCGCCCTTTCCCAGCACGCCGAGCGACATCTCCGAGCTCGCCGCCGCGGTGGCCGATACGGGATTTCGCATCGAGACCGCGGAGGACGGGATCCACGTCTACAATCGGGAGGGCCATTACGTGGCGGCGGACGCGTTCGCGCTATTTCCTCGGCTCGGCGTCGACCACGACGGGCCCCACGCGTTCTATCTCGGTGCCGAGCTGATGAAGGCGGAGATCGCCTGGCGTCTGGGCAAGCGCTACGTACAGGACGAGCCGCTGGGCTGGGGCTGCGCCACCGACGCGACGCCCGAGGATCTCACGCGCCTGCGCGCCGCCGGCCACACCTTGCGCCGCCGCCGTTGAGCCATGCCGATGATCCGTGAGACGATCGTCACCACGATGAGCCCCCAGGGGGCGGTGCACATCACGCCGCTCGGCCTCATCGCCGACGGCGACGGCTGGATCATCGCGCCGTTCCGGCCGTCGACGACACTGGAAAACCTGCGGGAGCTGCCGTACGCGGTGGCCAATCATACGGACGACGTGCGCATCTTTGCCGGTTGCCTGACCGGCCGCCGCGATTGGCCGGTCACGCCTTCAACCTGCGTGCCCGTTCCGCGTCTGGCGGGGGCGCTTGCCCATGCCGAGCTCGCGGTCACCGAGGTCGCCGAGGATGCGCAGCGTCCGAGGTTTCGCTGCCGGGTGGTGCATCGTGCCGCGCACGCGCCGTTCCAGGGCTTCAACAGGGCGCAGGCAGCGGTGATCGAGGCGGCAATCCTGGTCAGCCGCCTTCACATGCTCCCGCGCGACAAGATCGAGGCCGAGATCGCCTACCTGGGAATAGCCGTGGCCAAGACGGCGAGCGCCGCCGAGCGGGAGGCGTGGGATTGGCTGATGGACAAGATCCGGCCCAACTAAAGCGTATCCGACGACAGCTGCATTGCCGGACCGGTGGCCCGAAGGCGCCCCGGTGACCGGCAATCAGCCTGCATCATCGCGCTCGCGCTCCGTATGAGCGCGGTCGTCGATCGATCCTTGGGATGCGATATCGAAACGGCGCGGGAATTCAGAATTCGGCCGGCAGGTAGCCGTTGATCTCGAGTCCGACGCAGATCTCGACGAGGGTCGGGGTTGCCCAGCTCATGGTGTCTCCTCCGTGCTGCGGCTTCGTTGTGGAACCGCTGACCGAGTATAGCCGGCGCACGGTCCACCGCAAGGGCGCCTCGGCATGGCGCTCGCCCTCGGCATGCAGAATTGCCGGGTGGACGTGGGCGGAGGCGCGCGACGTCTTTCGTCCCCATGGCCTCATGGCAGGCTGAAAGTCAGCGGCACCGAAACCGTCATCGGGCGGCCTCCGGGCGGCCGCGAGAATGGCGATGCGCGGCGCACCATTGCCAGGGATTCCGCATCGAGGCTCGCCACGCCGGTCGCATGCAGCAGCGTGAGCCCGGTCGCTCGCCCGGCGCCGTCGATGATGAACCGGACCGTGCCACTGCGGCGCTCGCCAGGACCGAGAACGTCCGCCGGAAGCTGCCAGAAGCGGCCGAGATGCGCCGCGACCGCTGCCAGATACATGGCGGTCGCGGGCTCCCCGGCGTCCGGCCCGGTGAGAGCTCGGGTCGGGCGCGCCGCCGGGCGTATGTGATCGGACTTGGCCGGCCGCGGGCCAGGTTTGGTCGGCAGAGGCGCCAGCTCGACCGGCTCGGCGGATCGCTCTGGCATCCCGGAGTCGCGTCGTGGCGGCGCCATGGCTACCGGGTGAGCCGGGGTCGGCTCGGAGGTCTGCCAGGTCGGTGGTGGCTGCGGCGCCGGAACATCCGCTTCCTGCTCGGTCACGGGCTTCGCTTCCGAGCTGGCGTCCCGGGCCGCGGCGGTAGCCTCCCGATCGACCGTCGTGGTCTCCGGTGCCGTGCTCGGTCTGTTCTCCCGGGAGGGGACAATGCTGTCCTCGGCGGCAGCCATGGTTTCTGGCGGCGAAGTGTCATGCGCGGTCGGGGAAGCCTCGGCCGCGAGCCTTGCCGGTCCGCTCGGATCGCCGGCCTCGCCTAGAGCGCTTTCCGATATCTCACGGGTCGTGAGCGGAAGGCGGTCTAGCTTTGACGTTTCCCGCATTTCCCTTCGGAAAACCGGTATCCACTTTTCCGGGAAATGCTCTAAGATCTCGACCGAGATCGCCGCGGTCCCCGCGTCGGCCAACGGCTGCGGATCGCGATTGAGGAACGCCAGCATCCCGGCATGGACCAGGCAGGAGGCGAGCAGGAGAGCCACGAGTCCGGCGTTGTTCTCGCCGACGAGCGTGGCCGATCGATCATCCTTGCCGACAACCGGATCGTCTGCCATTTCGTCGACGGTGCGGTTGCGACGCCACGGTGCGAACGCGATCACGTTCGTGAGATCGGCACTGGTGTCCGGCCCGGCGATCCGGCTCGCCGCTTCGACGACCAGTGTCGGCGGCCGATCAACCTGGAGCAGCATGTCGTCGGCTCCCGGGGGCGCACTCGGCTTGTCTCCAATCCGGATGATGTTGGTCGGTTGGGTCATCCGGCCGGCCGATCCTCCATGACGCGACACTGCAGAGAGGCTGCCGGCACGACTTGCTCATCGTGCAGGCGGGTCCGTCCGGCTCCTCTGAGACGACGCCGAAACGGCGGATCTGTGGCGTCCCGGCTCGTGCACCGATTCCGAGGTTGGCATCGCTCGGCGACATCCTCTCCCTGCCGAGCGTGCCTCGCGGGCATCATCGCCGGTCTTCGCATGCCGTGGATGTGCCGAGGGGAACATGCGCCGTTCAGGCACCGCCGGCGGCGGAATCGGCTGCAGATTCCTCGGCGATGCGACGGC
>JBEKZK010000450.1:0-4661 GCA_049509935.1 Xanthobacteraceae bacterium
CACGCCGATGCCGGGATCTCTCGGCCAGGCCACGACGAGGATGACCGCAACGTGCGCCAGCGCCACGCCGGCCAGGGCAACCGGCCGCAGCCAGACTGGCGATACGCGGGCGACGGGTTGCGAGGTGCTCGCCGATTGCATCGGCCGGGAGTCTGTCTCAGCGGGCCGAGGTTGGGAAGGCCGGGTGAAGAGGCCTCCGATTCTCCTCGGGCGTTCATGGCCCGCCTCTTGCGAGGCAAGCCAAATTCCCGGGCGTTCTGCGGCGGCTATCGGGTCGCAGGCGCAGCCATCTTTGCGCCTGGACATGGTTCTTGCGGCTATCCTTGATTCTTGGATTCTTGCGTCTATCGCCGCCATTCTTGCGTCCAGCCTCTACGCGCAGGAAGGGCCGCATTGGCGAACCATATGCCGTGCGCCGTCACCCCGAGGGCGTTTCGGCCCCGCACTCCGGCAGCGCTCATTCCACCGCGTACTCTCCAGTAATCGCCCCAAACACCTCGCCCGACCCTACCGCTGTTTGGTGAAGCCGTTGCGCACGGCGGCCATTCCGGGCGAGAAGTCGTCGGCCTCGGGCGGGCCTTGCGGCAGAGGTCGCCTCAAATCCGATCATACGATTTTCGGAGCAGATCGGACGTGGCCTTCAGGTCCTGCAATGCCAAGTGCTCGAGGTACGCTTCGACGTCGTATGCGGGTCGCTTCAAGCTTTGACGGTGAAGCCGCGCGCCTTCGATGACGGTCTCCGCATCTGCTGTGAAAAGGCGAGAGCAGAACGCGTCGGGAGCTTCGGCCCGAAGCCGCAGCGGAGAAAGCGCGGAGTCAGGGAAATGCGCAAGATTGTAGGTGATGATGGTTTGCGCGTGGGCGGCGATGGCTGTGGCGACCACGTGAACATCATTCGCGTCTGGCAAGGAGATCGTCTTCGAGGCGATCGTGTCGGGCTCGAAATTCGCGCCCGGAAAGGCCTGTTCCATCTGTGATCGAGCGTACTCGAGTCGAGAGGCCGGGTCGCCAAGCTTGGCTCGGCGGTTGCTCATCCACTCGTCGTGGATCGCATCGGACCACGCGGGGCTGAACGCACCGGCTTCGGCGACCCAGAGGAGGAAATCCCGCACGCCCCCTCGGAACAGCACGCAAGCATCTAGAACAGCGGTTTCCACGACGAGCCGCCGGCGTGCGGCTCAGTGGCCGAGATCCTGGGTCTCCGTGCTCAGGGCTTCGAGCGAACGTCGGCGCGGCGCCTGGTCCCGCTTGTACGCGATCACCGCCCCGGTCGGGATCCGGTGATGAGCGCCGACCATTCGACACGGAAGGATGCCCTTCTTCACCAGGTTCAGAACATAGGGCCGTGAAACCTTGAGGATGTCGGCGGCCTCCTGGGCACTGATCTCCTCGTCGGCCGGCAGCACGTCGATCGCGTGGCCCTCGGCGACGAGCTTGGCCGCCTCGATCAATGCCGGGACCATGGCCGCCGGGATGGCGACCTTTCGATCGTCGACTGTCAGCGCCAGATTCCGTCCGGCCTGAGGGGGCACGAGAGCGTCGAAGAGCTTGCGGGCCGCCGCGGCGTCGGCGTCGCTCGGTGCCCCCTGGCCACTGATTTCGGTTGCCATGGCGATGTTCCTGATCCGGAGGCCGAATCCTACGAAATAACTGAATTAAATGCAATAAATAAACGCCGGGTTCCCATCAACTCGGCTATGCTCAGCCCGTGTGGGCTGCTGGGTCGTTGGCGCAATCATCTTTGCGCCTGGACATGATTCTGATTCTTGGATGATTCTTGCGCCTATCCTTGATTCTTGCCTCTACCCCCGCCATTCTTGCGTCTAGCTTCTACGCGCAGGAAAGGCCGCATTGGCGAACCACATCCCCGAGGAGGCACTGGCAGCGATCGAGGATGCCGTGCGCCGTCATCCCGAGGGCGTGTCGGCCCCGGAGATTCTGCGCGTTTTGGCAACGCCCATTCCGCCGCGTACTCTCCAGTATCGCCTCAAATACCTCGTGACCCGAGATCGCCTGGTCATGGACGGCAAAGGCCGCTGGGCGAAATACCGGATACCCGAGGCAGCCGCCGCGGGGGCGGCTCGGGACGATGCGGATGAGCCGGTCATCCGAGCTCGGCGAGGAGGCCGAGGGACGCGCCCGCCTCGAGGCGCAGATGATCCTGAACCACAAGGACGCGATCGAGTTCCTGGTGGGCGCAGCGGACGAGATCGGCTTCAACCGCTACACCATCCTCAATCTCCACGCACTTCTGGCCAACAACCTCCTCGCCGATCCCACGGCGGCGGGCCGGCTGCGTTACATCGCCGTCGGCATCGAGCGCTCCACCTTCCATCCGCTGGAGTTGCCACAGCTCATCGAGGAAAGCTTCGATCAGGTTCTGGCGACCGCGGCCGCGATCATCGATCCCTTCGAGCAGGCGTTCTTCGCGATGGTGCAGCTTCCCTACCTGCAGCCCTTCGACGACGTGAACAAGCGCGTCTCGCGCCTCGCCGCGAACATCCCGCTCATCAAGGGCAACCTCTCGCCACTGTCGTTCGCCGAGGTGCCCAGGCAGACCTATACGGAGGCCGTGCTCGGCGTCTATGAGCTGACGAGGATCGACCTTCTCAAGGACGTCTTCATCTGGGCCTACGAGCGTTCGGCCGCCCGCTACGCCGCCGTCCGCCAATCGCTCGGCGAGCCCGATCCCTTCCGGCTTCGCTACCGCGACCAGCTTCGCGACCTCATCGGCGATGTCGTCCGGGCCCGGGTGGCGCGGAAGGATGCCGCCAGGCGAATAGCCGCCTGGTCGAAGACGGCGATCGATCCGGCCGATCGCCGGCGTTTTGCCGAGCTCGCCGAAACCGAGCTCACGAGCCTCCACGAAGGCAATTTTGCCCGCTATCGAATCCGGCCCGCGGAATTCGCGGCTTGGCGCCGAGTCTGGGAGGCGAAGTGATGGACGGCGCGCCGCCTTCCAGCGGGGCGTCAGCCGCGCGCCGCCCTAGCGCTGCTTGTTGAAGCCGCTGCGCAGAGCGCTGAGCCGGGATGCGAGGTTGACATCCTCGGCGGCCTCGGGCGGGCGCTGCGGCAGCACGTCGTCGCAGGACACATGCTCGCCCTCGCCGATCCGTCCGGTCCGGTTGTTGAACGGAGCCTTGAGGCAGCGTTGGCCGTTGAACGGGACGAACACGATCCGGCCGGTGCCCGTGCGGTAGAACGAATGCTCGTCGAACTCGACGGCGGGCCGGCCGCTGGCGGTCGGCCATACGATGAAGGAGGTCACGCCGCTGACCCAGCCGAGCACCAGCAGCAGGATCAGGCCGGCGACCAGACCCGACATCGCCAGCAGGTTCCTGGTGTGCTCGTGCGCCCGCTGGGCGGCGATCATCTCGTGATGCCGCTCCAGTGCCTCGGATGCCCTCGACGCGAAGGATATGGCGGTCATCGGCGCGCGGTGTCCCTGTCGTTCGGCGCAAGTGGCTGCAACGCCGGATGATAGACCCGCGGACCTTACCAATCATTGAGCATCGTTGCGCGATAGCGCGGAGAAATCGGGGCACGCCGTTCGCCGCTCGGTAACCATGCCGGAGCATGCCGAGCCGTCGGCTGGGCGTCCCGCCGCCGCCCGCTGAGCCATCAGCAACCCATGCCCCTCGTCGGGGAGCGTCGATCCGCACCGGCGCCGTCGATGCAAAAAAGAACCGCACGGGACTTGACAATAACTTTTATTATGTCTAGTTATTGCCGGTCGATCGCCCGCGGCCGCATCCGCCGCGACCCTCACCCGGGACCAAGGGAGGCCCCATGCTCGCCACCGAACCCACCGCCGCCGGCCACTTTCCGCCCGGCCACAGCGGCAATCCCGCCGGCCGTCCGCCCGGCGCCCGCAACCGGAACACGCTGGCGCTGGAGGACGCCCTCGTCGCCAGGGCCGACGCGCTCGCCGAGGCGCTGGTGCGCGCCGCCGGCGAGGGAAAGCGGGCGGCACTGCGCATCTGCTTCGACCGTCTCGCGCCGGCGCGCAACGGGCGGCCGGTGCCGTTCGCGCTGCCGCCGCTGTCGGGCCGCGGCGACGTGGTCGCCGCCGCCACCGGAATCATGGCCGCGATGGCAGGCGGGGACCTGACGCCGCCGGAGGCCCGCGACATCCTCGGGGTGCTCGAGACGTTCGCCACGCTGGCGGCATCGCAGTCGCTGCCGGGGCGGGCGCCGTCCGCGGACGCCAGGTCGCGTCGGGCGCCTGCAGACTCCTATTATTCGCAAGGTTTTGCCGCGACCGCGGGCGCCGAGGCTTCGGCGGGCCGGGCGACATCCGCAGCGACGCCCGACCCGGCACCGCCGGCGGAGGCGGGAGCACGGGCCCCTGCAGAAACCTGCAAACCATCCGGTGCTGCGGCAGCGGCCGACGCCGGCATCGCGGCCTCCGACCGGGCGCCAGTGCCTCCGGCAGCGCCCGCCCCGGCTCCGCCGACCGTCGCGGCGCGCCGGGAGCCTCAGGTGCCTGCAGACTCCTGTAGATCACCCCGATCCGCGAGCGAAGCCGGCGCCGCCGCGTCCACTGCGCCGCCGCACCGCCCGATGCCGGCGCCGATGCCGCTCACCCCATCGTCCGGCGACCCGATCGCCGATCAGCGCTATCTCCGTGCCCACGACCATGCGAAGGCGGGAGACCTGAC
>JBEKZK010000451.1:0-4651 GCA_049509935.1 Xanthobacteraceae bacterium
CGGCCCGCACCTAATTGAACACGGCCTGATAGTCCTGGCGGTCGGGCGCGACGGTGTGGATCGGGATGACATACAATTCGAAGCTGGCACCGTCCTCGACCTCGGCGGCATAGAGCCCCTCCGGCATGACGTCGCCGCGCGGCCCGTGGAAGATCAGGACGAAGGGCCGGCGCTGGCCGCCCGGCAGGTTGAGCAGGTCCTTCGCGTCGACGGTCGCCAGGCGCAGCGCGTGATGCCGGCCCACGAAGCGGAACAGCTTGCCGACATGGGGAGTGAAATCGTCGTGCTGCAGCAACCGGATCATGCCTCGATGATTCCTCCGACCGACAGGACTGCCTGATGGCCGGGGACGTTATACTCGCCGCAACCGCAAAGGTGAAGCAGCTTCGATGAACGATGACCTCGTGGTCGACACGCCCCACGGTGCGATCACGGTGCGCCGGGAGCGTCCCGAGGATGCGGCGTTCCTCGAGACGCTGTTCCGCCATTGCGCGCTCGAGGTCCTCGACCTTGCCGCGGTTGCGCCCGCGATCAAGGAGCAGCTGGTGCGCACGCAGCTCGGCTCGCAGACCGCGACTTACCGCACGCAATATCCCGACGCCCGCTTCGACATCGTCGAGCGCGACGGCGCGCCGATCGGGCGCCTGATCGTCGATCGCGGCACCGATTGCGGCTGCGTGGTCGACATCGCGTTGATGCCGGAGCACCGCGGCGGCGGCCTCGGAAGGACCCTCATGACGCACGCGGTCGGACGCTTCGCGCGCGAGGGCCGGCCGGTGCGGTGCCAGGTGCTGCGCACCAACGAGGCATCGCTGCGCATGTGCCTCGCCGCAGGCTTCGTGCCGGTTGCGGGCGACTGGGCCAGCGTTCAGCTTGAATGGCGCCCACGCGAGCCGGCCGCCGGGGCTGCGATCGAGGCCGCATCCGACCAGCCCGAGACTCCGGCCCGGACATGAACCAGCATACCGGCGCGACACGCCATGCCGGCGCGGCCGACGCATTCGGAGCGCTCGGCGTGCGGCGCCTCCAGCAGATATGGTCGAACGCGCTCGCGGCCCGCCAGGGCGCGCCACGCCCTCGGGACCCGATCGAGTTCCATCTCGACCATGGTGGCCGGCGGGGCTGCCGGCCGGCGCCGATCCGCGCCGGCAGGATCTGAAGAAGTTTGTCGCCCCGCCAGCGCCGCCGCTGCCCAATGCTCAGCCGAGCTTCCCGGCGATGACCGCCCGCACCCGGGCCAGCACCCCGTCCCAGTCGCCGGGCGCGGTCTGACGAAACAGGCGCAGGCTCGGATACCACGGCGAATCCCCGCGCTCGCGCATCCACCGCCAGTCCGCCGCCGCCGGCAGCAGCACTAAGACGGGGCGGCCGAGCGCGCCGGCAAGATGGACGATGCCGGTATCGACGCTGACCAGCAGGTCGATCCGGCTCAGCGCCGCCGCGGTGTCGGCGAAATCGCCGAGCGCGGCGCCGCCGTCGATCACCAGCCCGCGGGCGCCCGTCGTATCGAGATCGGCGGCGCGCGCGCCGGTCTGCAGGCTGACGACGACGACGCCCGGCAGGTCGCACAGCGCGAGGAACGGCTCCAGCGTGGCCGAGCGCTTGCGGTCCTGCGGATGCCGCGGGTCGCCCGCCCACACGATGCCGAGCATGAGCCGGGTGCTGGGCGGCCGCGCCAGCGCGGGCGCCGTGGGCCGCATCGGCGCCGGGAGCGCCGGCATCGGCGGCAGCGTCGCCAGCGTTGTCCCGAGGCGATGCGGCAGGCTCATCAGGGGAACGTGAGCGTCCGCCGCCGGCAGCGGATCGCCGATCCGCAGCAGCGTGCCGACCCCGGGGAACCCGCCGAGCAGCGGCGCCAGCTCGGGCTGCACCGACAGGATCACCTCGGCGCCGCGGGCCGCGAGCGGCGGCACGAAGCGCAGGAACTGGACGGTGTCGCCGAAGCCCTGGTCGGCCCACACCAGCAGGCGGCGGCCGGCCGGCGCGTCGCCGCGCCACAGCGGCAGCTGGAACGACGGCGGCCTGAGCTCGGAGCGCACCTCGCATTCGGCAAAGCCGGCGGCGAGATCGCCCATGGTCAGCAGCGCCATCGCCCGGTGCCAGCGGATCGCGATGCGCAGCGGCGAGTCGGCCGGCGCCAGCGCCAGCGCGCGCTCGTAGCAGGTCATGGCGCCGCCATCGTCGCCGACCTCGGCCCCGAGCAGGCCGAAGTTGAACCAGGCCTCGAAGCTGTCGGGATCGAGCTCGATGGCACGGCGCAGGCTCACGGTCGCCTCGTCGAGCCGCGACGCCACGCGCAGCAGATCGCCGAGGCGGGAATGGAGCCGCGCGGAGTCGGGCGAGAAGCCGAGCCCGCGGCGCAGAAGGGCGATCGCGGTTGGAACCTGTCCGTCCGCCCGGGCGAGGGCGGCGAGGCTGCACCAGGCATCCGGAAAGGCCGCATGGCTCTCCACCGCGCGCCGGTAGGCCTCGGCGGCGCCGCGGCGATCACCCGCGTGCTCGCGCTCGGCGCCCTGAGCCCATGCCCGCGTCGCGGCTTCGAGCTCGGCCGCGAGCGGGCTCGTCAACGGCGCCGAGCTCACCGGGCCGGCTCCGCGGCGGCGGGGCGATACGGCACCATTGCGCTCAATGCTCGACGAGACGGACGCATGCCACGGCACTTCCGCAACAGCAGCGGCGGGAGATATGATCGTTGTAACATGCTCGGCGACACCGTGACATCTCCACCGCTGCCTGCGCACGCGGCGGACGCCATGCAGGCGTTCCTGGCGGGCCTCGAGCAACAGCACAATGGCGCGGCCGCGGCGGCGATGGCGCACTATCAGCGCGCCCTCGCGCTCAATCCGGCATTTCCGCAGGCCTGCAACAATCTCGCGGCGCTGCTCAAGGAGCAGGACAAGCTCGCGGCAGGAGTCGCGTGCCTGCGGCGCGCGGTGGCGCTGCTGCCGGATTCGGCGGCGCTGCATTCCAATCTCGGCAACCTGCTGTGGGCGATCGGCGCATACGACGATGCCGAGGCGGCCTTTCGCCGGTCGCTGGAGCTCGATCCGGTCCGCCCCGAGACCTGGCACAACTACGGCCTTCTCCAGCACGGCAAGGGCGAGCTCGCACGTGCGGTGGCGTCGTTCGATCGGGCGCTGGAGCGGATGCCGGGCGACAGCCAGATCCGGATGGACCGGGCGCTCGCGCTGCTCGCGGCCGGCGACCTCGCCCGCGGCTTTGCCGAATACCGGGTCCGCTTCGAGGTCCATCCGCCGACGGAAGCCGTGCCCGACATCCCGCTGTGGCGCGGCGAGGAGATCGCCGGCCGCACCCTGCTGGTCCATCCCGAGCAGGGGTTCGGCGACACCATCCAGTTCGTGCGCTATCTGCCGCTGCTGGCGGAGCGCGGCGTCCGCGTGCAGCTCGCGTGCCCGCCGGCCCTGCGGCGGCTGCTGCGCAACCTTCCGGGAATCGCGCACTGGGTCGAGCCGGGCGCCGCAATCCCGCCCGCCGACCTCCGCGTCCCGCTGCTCGACCTGCCGCACCTGTTGGGCACCACGCTCGCGGACATTCCGGCGCGGGTCCCCTACCTGCATCCGCCGGCGCGCACCGGGGAGCGCACGGTGGCGCGCCGGCCGGACACGAAGCTCACGGTCGGCATCGCCTGGGCGGGAAACCCCGAGCACAAGAACGACCGCCTGCGATCGATGGAGCTGGGGCAGCTGCTACCGCTGTGCGGCCTGCGCGGGGTCGAGCTCTACAGCCTGCAGACCGGGCCGCGCGCCGCCGACATCGCCCGCATCGGCGCCGAGCCGCTGCTCCACGATTCGGGCGGCGGCCTGCGGGATTTCGCCGATACCGCCGCCGTGATCGCCGAGCTCGACCTGGTGGTGGGCGTCGATACCGCCCTTGTGCATCTCGCCGGCGCGCTCGGCCGCCCGGCCTTCGTCATGCTGGCGTACCGGCCGGACTGGCGCTGGCTCAGCGGCCGCGACGACTCGCCGTGGTATCCGACGCTTCGCCTGTTCCGGCAGCGCAAGCCCGGCGGCTGGAGCGACGTGGTGCGCGACGTCGGCGCGGCGCTCGAGGCGCTTTCCTAGCGCATGTCCCGGCGAAGTGGTTCCGGTTCGCCGATCAAGGACATGCGCCAACCGATGAACCTACAGCGCTTCCCGGGTCGAGGCCCCGCAACAAGTCTCACCATGACCGGGAAGCGCTGCAGCTCACGCCACCAGCTGAGCCAGCTCCCGGCGAGCATATTTCTCCGCCATCCGCTCGAGCGGCACCGGCTTGATCCGCGACGCCTGGCCGGCGCAGCCGAATGCCTCGAAGCGCGCCTTGCACAAAGCCCGCGCCGCGGCGGTCGCGTCCTTGAGCGGCTTGCGCGGATCGAACTCGCTTTTCGCCATGCCCAGCGCGCGGCGCATCGCGCCGGTCATCGCCAGGCGGATGTCGGTATCGATGTTGACCTTGCGCACGCCGTGGCGGATGCCCTCCTGGATTTCCTCAACCGGCACGCCGTAGGTCTCCTTGAGCTCGCCGCCGTGCTCCCGGATGATCGCCAGCCATTCCTGCGGCACCGACGACGAGCCGTGCATCACCAGATGGGTGTTGGGGATGCGGCGGTGGATCTCCTTGATGCGGTCGATCGCCAGGATGTCGCCGGTCG
>JBEKZK010000452.1:0-4647 GCA_049509935.1 Xanthobacteraceae bacterium
CGGCGGCGGCCGGGCTTCTCGTCCAGGCACGGGAGATCGCGCCGGACTTTGCGTCCGCCTGGTTCGCGCTCGGTGATATTCGGGAACAGCTGAAGGACCGGCCCGGCGCCATCGCGGCGTTCCGCAAGGCCCTTCAGGCCGATCGCGGCGATCGCCACGGCGCCGGCCTGCGGCTGGTCCGCCTCGGGGAGGCGGTCGCGGGCGAGCCGATGTCGCGGGAGTATGTGCGGGCGCTGTTCGATCAATACGCGCCACGGTTCGAGGCCGAGCTGGTCGGCGGCCTTCGCTATTGCGGGCCGCAGCTGCTGCGTCAGGCAGTCGAGACGGTGGCCGGCGCCGGCGTGCGCTTCGAGCGCATGCTCGATCTCGGCTGCGGCACCGGGCTCGCGGCCGAAACGTTTGCTCCGCTGTGCCGCACCGCGGTCGGCATCGATCTCTCGCCGGCGATGATCGAGATCGCCCGGCGCAAAAGTCTCTATGTGGACCTCGCCGCAGCCGACATGACCGAGCGCCTGGGCCAGGAGCCGACCTCCTCCGCCGACCTCGTGGTCGCGGCCGACGCCTTCGTCTACCTCGCCGATCTCACGCCGGTGTGCCGCGAGGCAGCGCGGGTGCTCATCCCGGGCGGGCTGCTCGCCTTCTCGGTTGAGACCCATCCGGACGGCGGCGTCATCCTCGGCGACAAGCTGCGTTATGCCCATGCCGCCGGCCACGTCAGCGCCGCGATGGACGCCGCCAGTCTCACGATCCGCATCCGCGATCCGGCCTCGGTCCGCCACGACGGCGGGATCGCGGTCCCCGGGCTCATCGTCGTGGCATCGCCGGCGCGCCCGCCGCACGGCTGGGGCGGGCGCGGCGTCCCCAGGCGTCGCGGGTGAGCATGTTTGATGAAGCCGCAACAACCTATTGGATGAGGATTGACCTTGCCGCTACGTCAGGGCAGATCCTCGAAGATGGTCTCCTCGATGCCGTCCCGGTCCTCGGCACATTGCGGTGGAGACCAGCTGAAAGGCGGGAGCTGATCGATGCGCTTGCCGAACGCCTCCCCATCCCGGTCGCGACCGCGCCATGCGGCGACCGTCGGCGTTCGGTGTGCCGTGGTCGCTGTGGCGGCGCTCGGTCTTCAGGGAACCGCGGCGCTGGCGGATGCGTGGGACGATTGCGTCGGCCCGGCGCCCGACAAGGTCGTTGCCGGCTGCAGCACCGTCATCGAGGCGAACGCACGCGCCGCCGCGGACATCGCCAGGGCGCACCTGCTCCGCGGACTCCAGCATCGCGATCACGCGCGCCTCGACGAGGCGCTGGCCGATCTCGAGCTTGCCACGCAGCTCGACCCGCGCTCCGTCCAGGCCTTCGACGGGCTCGGCGCGGTCTATCGGCAGAAGGGCGATCTGGCGCGGGCGTCGGCGAGCTTCGAGCGCGCGCTCGAGCTCGATCCCGACAACGCCCGCGCCCACGTGGGACGCGGCAACGTGCACGCCATGCGCCGCGAATTCGACGCCGCGTTCGCGGACTTCGACCGCGCCATCGCGCTGCATCCGGATTTCGCGTTTGCCTATTTGAGCCGCGGCCTGGCATTCCGGCAGACCGGCAATCTCGATCGCGCGGTCGCCGATTTCGACCGGGCGATCGCGCTCGATCCGAACATGCCGGATGCGTTCGCGGGGCGCGGCGACGCCTATCGCTGGAAGGGCGATCTCGATCAGGCGATCGTCAATCTCAGCCGCGCCATCGCCATCAACCCGAAGATTATCAGGTATTTCAACGTCCGCGGCGACCTGTTCAACGCAAAGGGCGACTTCGACCGCGCGATCGCCGACTATGACCAGGTCCTGGCCCTGGAGCCGGACAACGGCCACGGCCGGGATATGCGGACGTCCGTGCTCGCCGCCAAAGCCGAGCTCGCGCGCGCCACCGCGGGGCCCGGCTCCCCGGCAAGCCCCGCTGCACCGGCGGGTCGACCGGTTGCGGCCGTCCCGTCTGCCGGAGCCGCGACCCCGCCCGCGGATGTCGCCCACGCGGATTTCGACCGCGCCATGGCGGAGGCCCGGGACGCGCTCAAGGGCAAGCAGTTTGCCGAAAGCATCGCGCCGCTCACGCGCGCGCTCGAGCTCCGACCGGACGACTATCAGGCGCGGCTGTCGCGGACGAATGCCTACATGATGACGGCGGACTACGCGCACGCCGTCGCCGATGCGGAGCGTCTCGTCGCCGGCAGGCCACAGGACGGCGCCGTGTTGGCGGTGCTCGGCGAGGCGCTGCAACACAAGGGAGAGCTCGACAAGGCCTTTGACGCCTACACGCGCGCGATCGCGCTCAACCCGAAGGCGGCGATCGCATTCAACAACCGCGGCGTCCTGCGCCGTGATCGCGGCGAGCTCGACGCGGCCCTGGCCGATTTCGGCCAGGCGATTGCGCTCGCCCCGGGCAACGCGCTGTTCCTGGCCAACCGAGGCAACGTCCTCGAGCGCAAGGGCGAGTTCGACCGGGCGCTCGCCGATTACGACCGCGCCATCACGCTCGATCCCGCGAACACCCGGGCAATCAAGCTCAAGGACGCGCTGCTGGCGCTGCGTTCCGCTCTCGCGGCGGGCTCGGCCGGGGTTGCGGCCACCGCAGAGCCGGCGGGGTCGCCGACGCAACGGCTGTTGACGCAGGCCGCCCTGCTGATCGCCCAGCGCAAGCTCGATGAGGCGATCGCGATCCTGGACAAGGCGGTCGCGACCGATCCACGATCGGGCGATGCGCTGCGGCTTCGTGCGGCCGCCCGGCTGCAGAAGCGGCAGTTCGCCCAGGCGCTGGCCGACTGTGATGCCATCGTCAGGCTGATGCCGGCCGACCCCAAGGCCTACACGGCGCGCGGCAGCGCTCACCTCGTGGCCAAGCAGCTCGATGGCGCGCTCGTGGATTTCGACCACGCCCTGGTGCTCGATCGCGACAACGTCGACGCTCATGTGGGACGTGGGCAGGTGTTCCGACTCAGGGCCGACGCCGACCGGGCGCTTGCCGAGTACGACCGGGCGATCGGGCTCGATCCCAAGGCCGCGTCCGCCTATGTGGGCCGCGCGCTGCTGCGCCAGCTGCAGGGACGCCTCGATGACGCGCTGGCCGATTATGATCGGGCGATCGGCATCAATCCGGCATTCGCCGACGCGCTGGCCGGGCGCGGCTTCGCGCTGGTGCTCAAGGGGCGCGCCGTCGAAGCGGCGGCCGATTTCGACCGCGCGCTGCAGCTCAATCCGACCAGCTCGCTGGCGTTCGCCGGCCGCGGGCTGGCGATGCTCGCAAGCGGCCAGGCCGGGCGCGCCGTGGTGGCGTTCGACGAGGCCCTTGCCAGCGGCGGCGAAGATCCCCTCGTCTATTTCTTCCGCGGGCGCGCGCTGATCGCCCAGGACGACCTGGCAAAGGCTTCAACCGACATCGATCACGCGATCGCGCTCAATCCGAAACTCGGCGGGGCGTTCGTCGCCCGTGGGTTGATCTTCATGAAGAAGCGCGATTTCACCCGCGCGCTCGAGGCGTTCGACCGTGCCGTCGCGCTCGATCCGTCGAACATCGAGACCTACTACGCTCGCGGCGGCATCTACGAGACCCAGGGCAAGCGCGACCTCGCGATCGCCGATTTTCGCAAGGCGGTCGAGCTTGCGCCCAAGACCTTCTTCGACGTGACCGCTCAGACCGACGCCAAAAAGCGCATGCAGGCGCTGGACAAGCAGCTTCCCTGCCGCGGACCCGGATCGGCGGCTGGCCAGACCTGCCTGTGAGGATTGCCCGGACCACTCCGGCGCGCGACGCCGGCCCAACGGGTTCTCGACCGCGGAACCCGCAGCAAGCTTGCCAAACATGATCCCGCGATGATGCCGACTTCTCTCGCGTTCCCTCTCCGGCACTCGTCGTCAGGCCGACGCACGACGGGCACCTGCTCGCTCGGCATGCTCGAAGGCTTCGGCGAACTGGTCGAGCTCGGTCACCGTCATGCCGATGGCGCGACCTTGGTGGCGCCACCCGGCCACGGCGTGCTCGACCTCGCTCAGAATCGCCTTCGCTCGGGCCGGTGCGATCCGGAAATACGGCGTGACCGACATCAGCGCCTCCACCGTCGCCTCGGGACCGGTCTCCTCCGAGATCCAGGTTTTGAGCTCGCGCACGCGGTCCGGGATGGGATTGAGGTCGAATGCCGGCGCGAGCCGCCATTGGCCCCGCTCGACGTGCAGGAATCCGTGATTGCGCAGATGATCGTCGACGTTGGTGATCAGGACCGAGAAGGCAATGCGCCTCCACAGCTCCTCGATGTCGGCCTGTGCCGATGCTCCGTGCACCCGCAGGGCGTCGACGATCTCCGTATAGGCACTTTCACCCGGATTGCCCGCCTCGATGCCGAGCATGGTCGCCGCCGAAACGTACATCAGGCGTCCGCCCCCGTCCGGCCGATCGAACCGCCGTATGAGCGCGACCGGCGTGCCATCGCTGTCGATCAGTCGCGCTTGAGCGGCCGCAATGCCCGCGGCGGTCGCCAGGCGCATCGCGAGCACCTCGCCCTTGGTGATCGGGCGCTCGTCGGCGACGCTCGGAAACTTCGCCCAGGCGCGCCGTGATCCTGCGCCTCATGCGGCCGTGGGCTCCCGCTTCGTTCGCACCCGTTTGGGG
>JBEKZK010000453.1:0-8256 GCA_049509935.1 Xanthobacteraceae bacterium
TACGTCGAGAGCCTGTCGGCCTACGCCCGCCAGTTCCTGGAAATGATGCAGAAGCCGGACGTCGACCAGATCGACGGCCTGTCGCCGGCGATCTCCATCGAGCAGAAGACCACCTCGCGCAATCCCCGCTCCACCGTGGGCACGGTGACCGAGATCTACGACTACATGCGGCTGTTGTGGGCGCGCATCGGCGTGCCCTATTCGCCGGCGACCGGGCTGCCGATCGAGAGCCAGACGGTGTCGCAAATGGTCGACCGGGTGCTGACCCAGCCCGAAGGCACCCGGCTGTTCATCCTGGCGCCTGTGGTGCGTGGGCGCAAAGGCGAGTACCGCAAGGAGCTGGCGGACTTCCTGAAGCGCGGCTTCCAGCGGGTCAAGATCGACGGGAAATTTCACGAGATCGCCGAAGCGCCGGCGCTCGACAAGAAGCTCAAGCACGACATCGACGTGGTAGTCGACCGCATCGTGGTGCGCCCCGACATCGCGACCCGGCTCGCCGATTCGTTCGAGACCGCGCTCAAGCTCGCCGACGGCATCGCGGTGGCCGAGTTCGCCGACCAGAAGGAAGCCGGTCGAGCCGCGGCTGTTCTCATTCAACAATCCGTTCGGCGCCTGCCCGGCGTGCAGCGGGCTCGGCGTCGAGCAGCGCATCGATGCCGACCTGGTGATCCCCGACAAGGATCTGCCGCTGCGCAAGGGCGCGATCGCGCCGTGGGCCAAGTCGTCCAGCCCGTACTACACGCAGACCCTGGAGGCGCTCGGCAAGCACTACAAGTTCTCGCTCAACACGCCGTGGAAGGAGCTGCCGACCAAGGCGCGCGATGCGATCCTCTACGGATCCGGCGAGACCGCGATCAAGTTCGTCTACGACGACGGCCTGCGCGCCTACGAGACCAAGAAGCCGTTCGAAGGCGTGGTGTGCAATCTGGAGCGGCGCTGGCGCGAGACCGAGAGCGAATGGGCGCGCGAGGAGATCTCGAAATATTTCACCGACATCCCCTGCCATGAGTGCGGCGGCCACCGGCTGAAGCCGGAGGCGCTGTCCGTCAAGATCGCCGGCCTGCATATCGCCGAGGTCGCCGACATGTCGGTCAGGCGCGCCGGCGAATGGTTCGCCCAGCTGCCCGAGCATCTGACGGCGCAGCAGAACGAGATCGCCTCCAGGGTGCTCAAGGAGATCCGCGAGCGGCTGCGGTTCCTGGTCGACGTCGGGCTCGAGTATCTCACGCTGGCGCGGGCGTCCGGCACGCTCTCCGGCGGCGAGAGCCAGCGCATCCGGCTCGCCTCGCAGATCGGGTCGGGTCTGACCGGCGTGCTCTACGTGCTCGACGAGCCCTCGATCGGCCTGCACCAGCGCGACAATGCACGGCTGCTGGAAACCCTCCGCCGGCTGCGCGATCTCGGCAACACCGTCATCGTGGTCGAGCACGACGAGGACGCCATCCGCGCCGCCGACCACGTGGTCGACGTCGGCCCGGGCGCCGGCATCCATGGTGGCCGGATCGTTGCCGAAGGCGCGCCCGACGACATCATGGCCAATCCCGATTCGCTGACCGGCAGATATCTCACCGGCGAGCTGATCATTCCGGTTCCGGAGCGCCGCCCGATCAATGCGCGGCGCACGCTCAAGCTGATCGGCGCGCGCGGCAACAATCTCAAGAACGTCACGGCGGAGATTCCGCTCGGCCTGTTCACCTGCATCACCGGCGTGTCCGGCGGCGGCAAGTCGACCTTGCTGGTCGACACGCTGTACAAGGCGGTGGCGCGGCGGCTCAACGGCGCGAGCGAAGCGCCCTCCCCCCACGACCGCATCGAGGGCCTGGAGCACCTCGACAAGGTGATCGACATCGACCAGTCGCCGATCGGGCGCACGCCGCGCTCCAACCCGGCGACCTATACGGGCGCGTTCACGCCGATCCGCGAATGGTTCGCCGGGCTGCCCGAGGCCAAGGCGCGCGGCTACGAGCCGGGCCGGTTCTCGTTCAACGTCAAGGGTGGGCGCTGCGAGGCCTGCCAGGGCGACGGCGTGATCAAGATCGAGATGCACTTCCTGCCCGACGTCTACGTCACCTGCGATGTCTGCAAGGGCAAGCGCTACAATCGCGAGACGCTCGAGGTCGAGTTCAAGGGCAAATCGATCGCCGACGTGCTCGACATGACGGTCGACGAAGCGGCGGAGTTCTTTCGTGCCGTCCCCCGCGTGCGCGACACGCTGACCACGCTGCAGCGGGTCGGCCTCGGATACATCCACGTCGGCCAGCAGGCGACCACCCTGTCGGGCGGCGAGGCGCAGCGGGTCAAGCTCGCCAAGGAGCTGTCCAGGCGGGCCACCGGTCGCACCCTGTACATCCTCGACGAGCCGACCACCGGTCTTCACTTCCACGATGTCGCCAAGCTGCTCGAGGTGCTGCATGAGCTGGTCGAGCAGGGCAACACCGTCGTCGTGATCGAGCACAATCTCGAGGTCATCAAGACAGCGGACTGGATCATCGACCTCGGCCCCGAAGGCGGCGATGGCGGCGGCGAGATCGTCGGTGCGGGGCCGCCCGAGGCGATCGCTAAGGAGAAGCGGAGCTACACCGGCCAGTTCCTCAAGCCGGTGCTGATGCGCCGGCCGGCCAGCCCAAGCGGAAGACGCGTCGCGGCGGAATGAAACTTTGAGCGCGCGGCTGCGTTGCGACACCGGCAGCGGGATCCGCACCGTTAATACTGCATTGCACAATGCTATTGCCGCACCGCACAATTCGAGTCATACTGCGTTGAAGAGCTGCAAGCCAACCGCAACATGGGCAGGGCAGAAAAATGAGCACGGTCTGGAAGACGAAGTACGGTCTGCGACGCGTCAGGCAGGATTCGCCGACGCTGGCCGAGGCGATCTTTGCCGCTAAAGGGCTCTCCGACAGTCCCAAGGAGCAAGCCGAGATCGCCGCCTCGCTGATGGGACTTCCGGTCGAGCAGGTAGCCGTCGAGGTGATGAAGCTGGGCACGCAACGCAACGTCAGCTCGGTCACCTTCGCGACCCGCGGGCGGGTGCAGCGGTCGGTCGTGGTGGAGCGCAAGCCGATCCGGCGTCCGCTCGACCGAAAGTTCCTGGGCTCCCGTTGACGGCGGCCCGTCCCCGCGTCGGACCGTAATCCGGCCGGGGTGACAGTGCGTCACCGATATGGCGCTGCCGCGCCAGCGCGCACGCACGAGCAAACTTTCACGCGCTGCTCTTCCCTCCACGGCCGTCGCAGCATCATCGTCCATCATCGGGCGCCGGCGCTTGGTGCGCCGCGTGGACGGTGCCTCCACGGCGGTCGCATTCCGCCACTCCCGCCTCAGGCGGCTCTCCGCCTCGGCGGAGAGCCGGCCCGACTGCGCCGGCCGCCGGTCAGTTCGCCGGCGGGCCGTTCTGTCCGCTGAGAAGCGGCGTGATGCGCCGGATGGTGACGCGGCGGTTGCGGCGTTCCGGGCCCTCGGTCGGGACCTTCAGGTACTGCTTGCCGTAGCCCTGCGTCGTCATGTTCTCGGGCGGCACCTGGAACTGCTCGGAGAGAACGGCCGCCACCGTCTCGGCGCGACGATCGGAGAGCGACAGATTGTCGACGTCGGACCCCACCGCGTCGGTGTGACCCTCGATCAGGAAGACCTCCTGCGGATTGCGGCTGATCGCCCGATTGATCGCCTCGCCGACCACCGCGAGCCGGCCCGCCTGGTCCGGCGTTACCGTCCAGGAGCCGGTGTCGAACACGATGGTGTCGACGTCGACGCGCGGCATGCGCTCGAGCAGCGGCTCGTTGAAACGCACCTCGTCGAGCGAATAGGGTCGCTCGATCCGCTCGATCGGGGGCGCCGTCAGGGCCTCGTAGATCAAGCCCGGGGCGGCGAACTCGGCCTCGACGATGTAGCGCTCGCGCGGAATGCGCACGACCGGCGGCGCCAGATCGAGGAAGAAGACGTCGGCACGGCCCGGCTCGCCGTAGATGACGGTGTTGTCGATGAGGACGACCTCGCGGCCATCCGGCCCGCGGCGCAGGCGGCGCAGCATCCGTCCGTCATCGTCGACCACGGTGATGATGGCGACGCCGCCGGGACGCTCGACGATGGTGAAGGTCTCTTGACCGTGCCGCTGCACCTGCACGTCGCGGGCCCCGAAGCTGAACCGGTCTACCTCGTTGTGACGGATGATCGGCATGCCGTTTTCCACGACGATAGTGCGGTCCGGCTCGCGGATCACGGTGCGGCCGTTCTCCACCACTTCGTGGCGCTGGGCCTGCAGATCCTGGACGCGCTTGCCGCGCCACTCCGTGGCGCGCTGCTGATTGGCGAGCACCTCCTGCCGATCCTTGGCCACCTCGATCCGCGGTGCGGGCTGCACCGGGTGCTGCGCGGTCGGAACCTGCTGCGGAACAACAGGCTGCTGGGTGACCGGCCGCTGCAGCTGATCGGGCGGCCGGTGCGCCGCCGCCGGGGGCGGCGGCTGCTGCGCCGTCGGCTGCTGGACGACCGGCGGCGCCCTGCCCGGCTGCGGCGCCGGCGGGAGATGGGCGGCGGGGGGCGGTGGCGCGACCGCGGGCTGCTGCGCCGTCGGCTGCTGGACGATCGGCGGCGCTCTGCCCGGCTGCGGCGCCGGCGGAAGATGCGCGGCCGGGGGCGGCGGCACGACCGCGGGCTGCTGCACCACCGGGCGCTGCGGCGCCACCGGCTGCTGCACGGTCGGCTTCGGCGGGGGCGCGACATCGTGTTGCTGGTGCGTGGACGGGTGCGGGGGGGCCGCAGGCGGCTGCTGCACGGTCGGGCGCGGCGCCGCAGGGGGCGGCTGCTGAACGGTCGGCTTCGGCGGCGGCTTCTTCGGCTGTCCCTGGTTCTGCGGCGGGTGGGGCTCCTTTGGATTGGGAGCGGGCTCCTGCTGCTGGGCGACGACGATCGTCTCGTCGAGTGGCGCAGCCAGCGATGGTCCCGAAAGCCACAGCACAGGGAGAACCGCGGTTGCGAAAAGAAACCGGCTGGTTTTGATCATTCGTTCCCGTCCTTGAGAGCAATTTCGATTCTGGCATCGGCTGCCGCGGAATTGGGCCGCACAGTGCATTCCGACGCGGCGCCGACGTGTCATCAGCGCGGCGAAAACATGACAATGGTGGGGCGGGCGAAAGGCGGCGCACTGGCGGTCCGGTCCGGACTGACAGGCAAGGGTTCACTGCTGGGTGACTGGGTGCTGTCGCGATCAAGCCACGACTTGCAATACGTCCTCGACGGCGGCTTCCGTGTCGTCGGACTGGTCGAGATCGAACTGATGCCGGTCGACCTGAACCCGGGAGAGCGTAATCTTGGGACGATTCGCTCCCGGCGCACGCTCCGTTGGCGCGCGGCGCTGCTGCGACTGCTTGAACAGCACGGTGCCCACCGCGGTTCCGAGGACCTGCATCAGGGTCAGCTGCTCGCAGGTCGCCGCGATCGTAAGGCCGACCGGATGCAGGTGGGAGCGGCGGTAGCAGAAGGCTGCCAGGCCGGCACGCTGGCGGGGCGACAGCGGGGCGATCACGTCGAGGATGGTCTGCTCATTGGCCCGATACAGACGACTGATCAGTCCGTCCGAAGCTTGGAACTCGTCGTTCCAATCGTTGTCGTTCCAATCGTTGTCTTGCGCGATGGCGAGCGGGTCGGTCACGGGGCGCCTCCGATCAAAGTGAAGCCTCGCCTATAATTTGATGCCGCAAGTTAATGTGGTGTTAATCTTCTGCCTATCCTGGTAGTTGTCCGTAGGCGTTCGAGTCCCTGCCACCGGTGTCGCCATGTACGACGGCGGTGTGCCACCCCGATCACACGTCAATTTTATCGTCGCGGTGACGGTCGGGCCGCGGTTGCCTTGCCGGATTGCGCCTATACTCCAAGTTCGGGTCCGAGTCGGCCGAGCGTCGGCGTGACCTTGAGTCGGCTGCCTCGGTGGCCGACCATGCTCAGACGTCGCGGCTCGTGCGGCCGCAGGAAAGGGAGGGAACGGAACCGAGTTGGGGCTGTTGAACAATCGCCGTGCCGGGCCAACAGAAAGGGTTCTGTGCCATGTTCGGACGCCGTCCATCGCTCCTGCTCCTCTGCCTTCCCTTCTTGCTCGTGTTCTTTCCATGCCTGCTCGTCCCCACCGACCTCTTCGCCCACGACAGCTGGATCTCGCGCGGTGCGCTCCGCAATGGCGCCGGCGAATGGTGTTGCGGCGAAGGCGATTGCTTCGTCGTCCCCTCCGACCAGGTGAGCATGGGAGCGACCGGCTACAACATTTATGGAAACGAGATGGTGCCGTTCAGCGAGGCCCAGCCGAGCCCGGACGGCGCCTTCTGGCGCTGCAAGCGGCCGGATGGCTCACGGCGCTGCTTCTTCGCGCCGCCGCCCGGAAGCTGACGGGGTTGGCCGTCAGGCCCGGCGCCTGAAGGCCTGACCGCCCCGCCGCGACGTGCCGACGACGAAAATGGCCGAGGATCAGCGTCGGCGTACCGGCGAGGCGCGAGCAGGTGCTGGCGGGTCTCCCATCGACTTTGTTCCGCCGAACCTGTCGGCGCAGATCCCGCCGGATCATGCGCCCGCACGCGCCACCACCTTCGGGTTAATTTTTCATGGATTCAGCCATGCGATCAGCGCGATGCTGCAGCGCAACATTATCTCTTTGAAAAAATGACAGCCGTGCTTACCTTCCAAATCGAAGGCCGATTCGGCCCCTCCAAATCCATACACAGGGAAACTCTGCCATGCTCGTTTCGAAGCTCGTTCGTCTATTCCGCGCCTGGCTGCGCTACGATGAAAGCGTCCGCGAGCTTTCCCGGCTCAGCGACCGAGAGCTCGCCGATATCGGCATCAGCCGCTCGGAGATCGGCACCGTGGCGTGGGAGAGCGCAAAGGCGTAGGTCACACGCCGGGATTGCAGACCACTTCTCGATCCGCCGCAGGCCGGGTGCCGGTCTGCGGCGGGAGCGTATTCGGCATGATCGTCGCCTTCTCGCGAACCGGACGCTAAGCTGCAAATCCCGGGTGCGCAGATGGCAAGCTTTGGCGAGACCGACGCGTCTCGACGCGGTCGTGGGCGCCCTGGACGGCTCTTTGGCAGTCCCGGCCGCGCGGTCGGTCAGGTGCTCGCCGCGATGCATCACATCAAGTTCGACCGAGCCCGGCTTCTTCGCCGACAAGCTCTTCGTGTCCGAACTGATCGACGTAGGTCGCAGCGGCGTCACCGCCTGTCTGCGCCAAGCCCTCGCCGGGGCCGCCAACCGAGCCGGCGGATCCCTAGCGTCCCTATCGTGTTCCAGCAAATGTTTCCAGATAAAAGGCCAACCCTTGTGGCACATTTTGGTGAGATATTGCCTGAGCTATATCCTGCGCCTGCGAGTGGCTGAGCCCGTACGAATCAAACGCTTCAGGGTCGTCCTCGCTGATTTTAATAGCTCCTTTTATCGAAGCGAAGCACTCGCTGGGAATTGGGAGAGAGAATTTTTGAACGTCTGTCTTTTGGTCATACCCTGTCAGGTAGTGCGTTGGGATCATGGCTCTATCCTTCGGTCAGACCTAGCTGGTTTGACAAGCTCGCCGGTATCCGGATCAAACTCACCTAGATGTCTTCCTTGGGAATCGTATTTTTCAAGGGCTCCATGCTGTGAGTCCCACTCATAGATTGTCCCACGACTGTCTCTCCATCTGGCACGCATAGCCGCGCCTTTACGAGGCGTTTTTGGCCGAACGCGGTCGGCTCCGGGGAATGCAGGCAAATTTCTCGGCGGCGGCGGTATGGCAAGATTTACCCCGCGACGTCCGCGATTCCCGTACCCGCTGAAACGTCGGCCTGTCGCTTGATCTGACTTTCTCGAAGAAGTGAGTGTGCAAGGCATGTAACCGCTTGAGTGCAGATTGCAGAATTTGGCAGGACCGATCGATCTCGCATCTCCCGGCATGCGCTTGTCGGGTATTTTCCCACGACCACCGGGGCCATGCAACCGATCCATGTCGGCGGCGGCGGCCTCGAAGGGCTGCGAGACGGCTTGGCACATCGCGAGGCCGCGGCCTGGCGGTCGAGACCGAGCCTGGCCCGGCAGAACCCGGGACCGACTACGTCAACTGCCCACTCGAGTGCGGATTCCGATGAAGCCGCCGACCGCTCGAAATCGGCGCCACCGGCGAGGCCTGGATCTCGGCGGTGGGCGGTCGGCTTGGATGCAATCCGGCCGCAGGCATTTCCGCAATACCGTCGCGACGATGCGATCCTAAGCGTTGAAATAATTGGCTTTTACGGCC
>JBEKZK010000454.1:0-4603 GCA_049509935.1 Xanthobacteraceae bacterium
TCATCAGGTTCTCTCTGCGCCCTCGAGGATCAACATCAATCGAGCGCAGACTCCGGTTGACTATCTGTCTCTTGCGGAGGAGGATGCAGTGCATCTTGGGAGGTGCGCATGTGCCCGCGCGCCTTGGGGGCTCGTCTCGTTCTGGCCGCTTGCTCTTTGCTGGTGGGTTGCGGAACGTCCGACCTTTCGCGATCGGCGGCGGAGCACAGCATTGGGGAGAGCAACGAGATACTGCGGCTCAGCCATGACGTTCCGCTCGCAGGCGACGCGATGCCGGTGGGTCTCGCGCAGGGCTTATGGTCACCCGTCGGAGGTCGATTCAAGCTTGCTCCGAAAGTCGAAGAATTGTTCAGCGGGATAACAGCCGAGGCGGCAGCTTCCCGGCAGCCGGCGGCCATTCGCCTCAGCGTCAACGGAATTGCCGACATAGTCACCGGAACTGCGGACATTCCGGGTGCTTCGCTTTGGAAGGAAGCTCAGTTCACGTGGGAGTATGTCTCTCTCCCGGCGCTCGCCAAGCGCTTCGTTTCCAAGGGAGGCAGCGGCAAGGCGTTCTTTCGCCTGTTCGATGACGGATGGCGGTTGGAAAGGGTCACGACGACGCCTTCCAGCGAGCACCCGGCGCTGTCGAAGCAGGAGACAAAGGAAGCCGAGGCCGATCTGGCCGCCGAATCGGAGCGTCGAAGAAAGTTGGACGAGGCGGCGACCGACCGTCAACGGCAGGAGGCAGAACGGCAACGGCAGGAGGACGAAGGAAGACGGTACGCTGCCGAACAGATTGCCCTGCGAACCCAGGAAGTTCAAGACCTGCAAACACTGGCAAGGGCGGTTCAACACATCGCGTATACCGTCAAATACGCGACCGGGCCGCATCAGCAGCCGGCCAAGAGCCCCCTCAGGAGACCCTGCGCGCCGGGCGACAAGTCCACCGCCCGTCCGTGCGGCCAGCAGGTGACCAAGCCGAAACAGAGAACGCCGCTCTGCCATGTTCCGACGTCACGCCAGAAGCATCTGCCGGGGCGGCTGCGGTCATGTGAGCGACCACACCCGTGCTTTGTCCATTCCTCCCGCGCCTCTTCGCGAAAGCCGGTTCGCTGTTGACGGTAGCTCCGCGGCCGTAGCCCGGATGAAATCCGGGTTCAAAGCCCGGACCTTCCCGGATTGCATCCGGGCTACGCCAGCGCAAATCCGGCGTAGCCGTTGGCCACCACCTCCCGGCATTTCTCCACGTATGGCGGAAAGCCGATGTAGGGCATGAACACCCGTGGCTTGCCTGGAATGTTGGCGCCGAGATACCAGGAATTGCACGACGGAAACAGCGTGCTGCCGGCGATCTCGTTGACGTGCGCCACCCAGGCGTCCTCGGCCTCAGGCGTCGCCTCGACCGTGGTCATGCCGCGCGACCGTGCGTACGCCATGCAGTCGGCGATCCATTCGACGTGCTGCTCGATGGTCGGCAGCATGTTGGTGAGCACCGACGGACTGCCGGGGCCGGTGATGGTGAACAGATTGGGAAATCCGGCCGTCGCCACCCCCAGATAGGTGCGCGGGCCTTCCGCCCATTTGTCCCGCAGCGTGCGCCCGCCACGGCCGCGGAAGTCGACCTTGAGCAGGGCGCCCGTCATGGCGTCGAAGCCGGTCGCGAAAATGACGGCGTCGAGCGCATAGGGCTTGCCGCCGGCGACGAGGCCGTCGGTGGTGAATGTCTCGATCGGTGCGCGCCCGAGGTCGACCAGGGTGACGTTCGCCCGGTTGAAGGTCTCGTAGTAGCCGGTGTCGATGCACAGGCGCTTGCAGCCGAACACCGTGCGCGGCGACAGCGCGTCCGCCAGCGCGGGGTCGCGCACCACCTCGTGGATCTTGGCGCGGACGAACTCGGCGGCGGTGTCGTTGGCCTTGCGGTCGAGGATCAGGTCGGCGAACGAGCCGAGGAACGACAGGCCGCCCCGCGCCCAGCGCGCCTCGAACTCGCGCTCGAGCTCCTCCGCGGTGGCCGCGGCGGCGAGCGCCTCGTTGACCGGATACTGGATGCCGTTGCGCATCTGCCTGGCGCGGGCGCGCAGGCCCGCATAGTCGGCCTTCACGGCCTGCTGAACGGCGGGATCGAGCGGCGCATTGCGCGCCGGCACCGCATAGTTCGCGGTGCGCTGGAACACGAACAGATGCTCGGCCTGCGCGGCGATGATCGGGATCGACTGGATCGCCGACGATCCGGTGCCGATGATGCCGACCCGTCGGCCCGTGAGGTCGACGCCGTCGTGCGGCCAGTTGCCGGTATGGTAGGTCGGCCCGCGGAACGTTTCGAGTCCAGAAAACTTCGGCGTGTTGGTCGAGGACAGGCAGCCGGTTGCCATCACGCAATAGCCGGCCGTCACTTCTGTGCCGTCGGCGGTCTCTATTCTCCAGCGCCCGGCCGTCTCGTCGAACGTCGCGGCCGTCACCCGCGTATCGAACCTGATGTCGCGCCGCAGATCGAACCGATCGGCGACGTGGTTGGCGTAGCGCAGGATCTCCGGCTGGCCGGCATAGCGCTCCGACCATTCCCACTCCTGCTGCAGCGCGTCGGAGAACTGATAGGAATACTCCATGCTCTCGACGTCGCACCGGGCGCCCGGATAGCGGTTCCAGTACCAGGTGCCGCCGACGCCGCTGCCGGCCTCGAGGACGCGGGCGGAAAACCCAAAAGTGCGCAGGCGATGCAGCATGTAGAGCCCGGCGAATCCAGCTCCGACGATCACCGCGTCGAAGTCCGCCGGCTCGCCGCCGCCGTTGCGTGGTTGTTTGCTCATGGTCATGGCGTTCCTGTTGCGGCGCTCTTCACCGATCGCTGGGCTGGCGGCGGATCACGCCGCCGGTCATGCCGCCGTCGATGACGATCTCGGCGCCCGTCATGTGGCTTGAGGCATCGGAGGCGAGATAAAGGACGCCGTTGGCGATGTCCTGCGCCTGGCCGGCCCGCCCCAGCGGCACGGCGACGCGGGCGACCTCGTTGGGATCGATCGGCGCGTTGCGACCGCCCGCCGCCGGCGCAGGCGCCATCTTGCCCCAGATCGGGGTGTCGATGACGCCGGGATGCACCGAGTTCACCCGGATGCCGTCGCCCGCCGCCGCGCATTCCATGGCGATCGCCTTGGCGAACAGCCGCACGCCGCCCTTGGTGGCGCAGTAGCCGGCGAGCGCGATGGCGCCGCGCAGGCCGGCGACCGACGACATCATGATGATCGACCCGCCGCCGGAGCGGCGCATCGCCGGGATGCAATGCTTCACCGACAGGAACACGCCGTCGAGGTTGATCGCGGTCTGCCGCCGCCAGTCCTCGAGCGACATGTCGACGATCGACGGCGCCACCAGGCCGATGCCGGCGTTGGATACCAGGATATCCAGGCGTCCGAAGCGGGCTTCGGTCTCGCCGACGACCTCGCGCCAGCGCGGCTCCTCGGTCACGTCCTGGGCCAGGAAAATGGCCTCGCCGCCGGCGGCGACGATCTGCGCGGCCACGTCCTTGCCCCCGCGGTGGTCGATATCGGTGACCACGACCTTGGCGCCCTCGCGGGAAAGCGTCTCGGCGCACGCCGCCCCGATGCCGGACGCGCCACCGGTGACGAGCGCAACCTTGCCCTGGACCTGACCCACCACGACCTCCCTCGACACTTTTGTCGGACCGTTACTCTACGCCGGTTGCGCGGCCTCGTGCACCTCGGCCTCGATGGCGGCGAGCAGGGTCTCGACAAAGGCACGCGGAATGTCGCGGACGATGAAGATCAGGCGGCTGCGCCGGTCCGGCGAGGGCCAGCGCGCAAGGAAGGCCGGCGGATGGAAGACGTGCTGCACCCCGTGGATCACCGCCGGGCGCTCCGGGCTCTCGGCGATATCGACGATCCCCGTCAGGCGCAGCAGGTCGGCGCCGCAATGCTCGGCCAGGACCTCGAGGAAGAGCGTGAGCGCCACGGCGGCGATCGGCCGGTCGCGGATCAGCGCAAAGCACGCGATGCGCTCGTCGTGACGGTTCGGATCATGGACGGTGTCATGATGGAGCGGGACGTCGGCAAGCCACGCCGGCATGCTGGGCGGCGCGGCCGACGCGTCCCAGACCGCGGCGTCGAACAGATGCGCCGGATCGATGGCGCCGAAGGTGGCGGCCAGCACCCGGGCCGATGGGTTGAGCGCCGCCAGACGAGCGATCAGGGCGTTCGGGAGCGCACCCACCAGATCGGTCTTGGTCAGGACCAGCCGGTCGGCGACCGCCACCTGTTTGACCGATTCGGGCTGCCGCCCGAGGGTTTCGGCGCCGTTGACGGCGTCCACCGTCGTCACCACGCCGGCCACGGCCAGACGCGCCGCCAGAAGATCGTCGCTCATCAGCGCATGCAGGATGGGCGCCGGATCGGCAAGGCCGCTGGTCTCGATGACGACGCGCTCGAACGGCGCCACCGCGCCGTCGTCGCGGCGGCGCAGGATGTCGGCCAGTGTCAGCACCAGATCGCCGCGGATCGTGCAGCACAGGCAGCCGGTCTGCAGCTCGACGAAACTCTCGTCGCTGGTTTCGATCAGGTCGTGATCGAGGCAGACCTCGCCGAACTCGTTGATGATCACGGCGGTGCGT
>JBEKZK010000455.1:0-4595 GCA_049509935.1 Xanthobacteraceae bacterium
CACAGCCGCAGGCCGTTGTGCTGCGGCACGAACATCATCTCGGCATCGGCATTCCAGAAATACTCGTCCTGCATGGAGCGGGAGATCAGATAGATGCTCGCCGCCATGCCGGCCTGCGCCGCCGCGTCGCCGGCCGTCGTGATGGTGCGCACGCCGCCGATGAAGGCGTGCTCCTCGTTGGGAATCGGCAGCGGGTCCCAGCGCATCGGCGCGATCGGCACCTCGGCCTCCAGGCACGGCGCCGTCCTCCACAGCCCGGAATCGACCTTCTCGAAGCGCCCGAGATGCGCGACGGTCGGGCGGATGCGATAGAGCCACGAGCGCTCGTTGCTCGCCCGCGGCGCCGTGAACGGCGAGCCGCTGAGCTGCTCGGCGTAGAGCCCGTAGGCGCAGCGCTGCGGCGAGTTGCGCCCGACCGGAAGCGCGCCCGGCAGCGCCTCGGTCTCGAAGCCATTGCCGAACCCGGTCTGATATGTCGTCTCGGTGGATGCAACCATTGCGGTATTCATGGATGCCGCCTCCTCGTCTGTGGCCGATCGCCCCCGGCACCGGGCAAGACCGGTGGTCTGCGCGCCGTTGCCGTCATCCTCCGTCCCACCGGGGCAATGCGCAAGACCCCGGGCCGGTCAAGCGGCCGGCTTCGCCCGCAGCATGAGCAGCCCGACCAGCGCCGACAGCGACAGCCCGGCCGACACGACGAGCACGGGCGGCCCCATCCGGTCGAGGAGCAGGCCGAACAGCAGCGGCGCCAGCGCCTGGGCGGCACGCGCCGGCGCCCCCAGCAGCCCGGTGCGGGCGCCGAATCCCTCGGGCCCGAACAGGGCGAGCGGAACCGTCCCGCGGGCGATGGTGAGCAGACCGTTGCCGGCGCCGTGGAGCAGCGCGAAGGCGGCTGCGGCAGGCGCGCCGACGGCTGCGAGACAGGCGGCGCCGAGCGGATGCAGGGACGCGGCGAGGCGCGCCGAAACCAGCGGATGGGATCGCCGCATCGCCATGTACTCGACGAGCCGCGCCGCCACCTGCGCGGGGCCCACCAGCGCCGCGGCGGCGATCGCCTGCGCGGCGGTGGCGCCGGCCCGTTCGAGCAGGCTCGGCAGATGCGCCGCCATGGCGCCGGTCACGAACCAGCTGGCGGCGAACACCCAGGCGAGCAGCACCATGTCGCGGCGTGGCTCCCAGGAACCGCGCACGGCGTCGCGGTGGCCGAGGTGGAACCGGGCGCGCGGGATCAGCAGGGCATTGAGCGGAAGGCCGATCACCAGATGCATCGCGGCCCAGGCGAGGCAGGCGGCGCGCCAGCCAAGCTCGGCGTCGAGCAGCGCCGTCAGCGGCCACCCGACCGTCGAGGCGAAGCCCGCGATCAGCGTGATGCCGGTGATCGGCGCGCGGGCGTCGCTGCCATAGAGGGTCGCGAGCGTGGCGAACGCGGCGTCGTAGAGCCCGAGGCCCATGCCGATGCCGAGAACCGCCCAGGCGGCAATGAGGCTTGCTACACCGTTGCAGGCCGCGAGCATCGTCAGCCCGGCGGCCAGCACCAGGTTGGAGGCGACCAGAATGCCGCGGCCGCCCCGCCGGTCGATCAGCCGGCCGATGCTCGGACCGGCGATCGCCGACAGCAGCAACGATGCCGAGAAGGCGGCGAACACCCAGGAGCGGGGCACGCCGGCGGCCGCCGCCATCGGATCGGCGAGAATCGCCGGCAGATAGTAGCTCGACGCCCAGGCCAGCGTCTGCGTGGTGCCGAGCGCCGCCACCACGATGGGGCGACCTGTCGATCGGGGCGCTGGCGTCATGATTGCGAGTTCTCGACCGGCGTCTGGTGATGGCGGCTGCAGCGCTTCCGGATCATAGTGAACCACGCGTTGCGACGCCTCGGTTCGGGAAGCGCCGCAGAGTCCCTTTTTGGCGCATGTCCTTGATCGGCGAACCGGGTCTCCCCTCGGGTCAAGCCCAAAGGCGGGCCTTCTCCGGGACATGCGTTTAGACGGGCGCGTTTCCATCCGCCGATGCGGATGCCATGCTATATGGATTGTGATGCTCGGGCTCATGTTCGGGCGCGCCGGCGTCCCGGCTGATGGGTCCCTCACCGGGAATCTGCGCCACTCGACGATTCCAGAGCACCGCGAGGCTCCTTTGACGGCGAAAATCATCGACGGCGTCGCGGTCGCCGCCACGATCCGCGCCGAGTGCCACGATCGGGTCGACCGGCTGCGGCGCGAATCCGCGGTCACGCCCGGGCTCGCCGTGATCATCGTCGGCAGCGACCCGGCGTCCGCCGTCTACGTGCGCAACAAGGTTCGCGCCTGCGCGGAGGTTGGCATCCATTCCGTCCGCATGGACTTTCCGGCGGACGTCGATCCGAGGACGGTTGCGCGCGCGATCGTCCGGCTCAACGACGATCCGGCGATCCACGGCATCCTGGTGCAATTGCCGTTGCCCGCACAGTTCGATCTCAACCGGATTCTCGGGACCATCGCCGCCGACAAGGACGTCGACGGCTTCCACCTCTACAACGTCGGCGGCCTGGTGCTCGGCAATACCGTGTTTCCGCCCTGCACGCCCTACGGCGTTCTGCGTCTGCTCGAGCATCAGAAGATCCCGCTGGAGGGGCAGAACGTCGTGGTCGTGGGGGCGAGCAACATCGTCGGCAAGCCGATGGCGCTGATGCTGATGCAGCACGACGCCACCGTGTGCATCTGTCACGCCAAGACCCGCGATCTCGCGCAGTTCACCATCCTGGCCGACATCCTGGTGGTGGCGGCGGGCCAGCCGAATCTGATCCTGCCGCAGATGGTGCGCACCGGCGCGGTGGTGATCGATGTCGGGATCAACCGCCTCGCCGACGGCCGCCTCGTCGGCGACGTCGACTTCGAGGGAGTGCGGCGCAAGGCCTCCCACATCACCCCGGTTCCCGGCGGCGTCGGCCCGATGACGGTGACGATGCTGCTGGTCAACACCATTGCGTCGGCCGAGCGGCACGCGGCGCGTCGTTCCGCCGAGGCGGCGGCGAGGGCCCACGGCGAGCCAACTATCGCGGCAAGCTGACCGTGCCGCCTGCTCCGGTGCGCAGAAGGTCCGCGAGAGATGCTCAGTGCCCCTGCGGATGCTGCGCGATCCATGCGTCGATGGCGGGAAGCTTCTCGGCGCAGAAGTCCATGTCCAGCAGGATCGACTCCACGGCCCGCGCGGCGATCATCCGCCCGCCCGGCGTCTCGTGCGCGGGTGCGAAGGCATCGAGCTGCGCTGCGTGCTCGCGGTCGGCGAACGCCATCATCAGGTTGGAGACGAAGGTGTTGCGGAACGATGGGCCGAGCCGGTCGACCAGCGCCGAGAAATTGATGAGCACGAACCCCAGGGCGAGATCCGCATGCTCTCCGGAATACGCCACCGACGAGATGAGACCGCTCACCGCGGTCGTCGGCAGCTCGTCCGTCAGGGCGAAGCGAAGCGTCGCCTCGGCAAGCTGCGGATCGCGCGCGGCGGCGAGCGCGTAATAATAGCGCATGCGCTCCTCGGTGCTGGCGGCCTGACGGCTGAGCGTCAGCAGGGTGTCGTAGGTGGCCCGATCGGCGGTGCGGCCGGCGAGATGCATGACCGGGTCGCGCAGCGCGGGTGGAACCGAGGCAGGCGCCGCCAGGAACGCGGCGAAGCGCCGCCTGGCCTCGCCGATGATCTCGGCGTCGCCGAAGTCGCCGAGCGCCCGGATCAGACGGGTGCGCAGCAGAGGTCGGTCGCCGTCCTCGCCTGCCGCCGCGTCCCAGCCGACCCGGTCGAACGCGGGCCGCACGACGGCACGCGCCCAGGCCCGGAAGGCATCGCGGCCCGGCCGCCCGCGCTCGAGATGGTCGACCCGGCCGAGCACGCGGAGCACCTGGTCCAACACCGCGCGCTCGTCGTCGCCGGCCGCCGCGCCCACCAGATCGAAGAACGCCGATGGGGCGGCCCGGCCGGCCTCGACCATCGCCCAGCTGTCGGCGATCAGGTTGACCCGGTCGGCCGGCGCCAGGGTGGCCATCGACCGGATGAGCCGCGCCAGCATCGCCGGGTCGTACTGCACCCGGTAATAGCCGACGTCTCCGAGGTTGAGCTTGATCGTCTCGCCGCATCGCCCGCCATCGATCTCGGCGCCGGCACGATCGAGCAGGATCATGTCGCTGTGCGCCGCTGCGTCCGGCCGGCCCACCGCGACCGGCACCGGCCACTGCAGCGCCTTGGCGCTCGGGTCGTGCACGGTGAAGCGCTCGCTCGTCATCGCGATGCGCTGCCGGCCGTCCCGGCACAGCGTCTCGCCCACCACGAGCGGAACGCCCGGCTGCTCGGTGTAGGCAGCCGCCAGCGCCGCCACCGGCTTGCCCGACGCCGCCTCGAGGGCGCGCCAGAGATCCGCCGTCGTGGCGCTGGCATAGGCGTGATCGCGCATGTAGCGGCGGATGCCGTCGCGAAATACGTCCGGTCCGAGAAAATTCTCCAGCATGCGGATGAACGCCTGGGCCTTGCCGTAGGTGATGCCGTCGAAGATCGCCATCGCCTCGGATTCATGGGCGACCGGCTGCTGGATCGGGTGGGTGGTGCGCCGGGCGTCGTCGCCCATCGCG
>JBEKZK010000456.1:0-4589 GCA_049509935.1 Xanthobacteraceae bacterium
AGCGACACCACGACTGCCCAATCCTGCGGAGCCATCAATGCGGTGACGTTGAGCTGCGCTGGCAGTAACGCGGTTGGCCAGTGGACGTTGGGCGCCGTCGGTGGCTTCGTCGGCTACGATTTCGGACCGGTCAACCTGCAGGTCTGGGGCACCCAGGAGGTGTACTCTCGCGTGACCCAGAACACCGCTGCTGGCGGTGGGGCAGTTGCCGGATCGGACACGATCGACCGCGGGTTCACGATCTGGGCGAACTTGATCTTCAAGGTGTGGGGCCCCGAGCCGCCGCCGCCGGCCAAGTCTCCGCTGATCGTGAAGTAAGCCGAACCGATCCATCGGATCGCAAGTTGCAGACGCCGCGGGCTCTCCGCGGCGTCTCTTTTTTTGCCGGAAGGCGGACGCCGGTCCCCGCCAAAGTCCGTTGTTACTTTGTGCCCGGTGTCGCCGGCGGCGCGGCGTCCCTCTGCTTGCGGACCTCCTCGGCGCGGCTCTTCAGCCCCTCCTGAAGCTTCTGGCTCTGCTCCGCGACCGTCTTGGTGTCGGTCGCCGGGCCGTCGTCCGCCTTGGCGAAATCCTGCAGCGGAAACGAGATGCTGATCGCGTAGCCCCCGGGATTGAGCGCCTGCACGGTCAGATTCTGCCCCTTTCTCATCTTCGCCAGTACATCGGCATTGGCCTCGAAGTCCGAGATGCAGCCGCTGACGAGGCACATCAGGTACGTCCCTTGTGCCGGAGTACCGTCGTCGAACATGATACGCGTCCCTTGCGGCAGCCTCACCCCGAGCGGCAAGGTCACGCGCAGAAGGCGTGGCGATCCTTCCTCCGGCTCGATGAGCACCACCGCGGCAGCGATCTGACCGGTTTCGACCCGCGCCTCCGAGAGGACGCCGCACACGCTCTTCGCATTCGAGCCCTCGGGCCCGTCCTTGCCGCAAAACTTGGTCCACGGGGAAAAGACGAATTCCTGCGTCGGGGCCGGAGCCACACCCTGCGGCATGCCCCCGGTCGGGGCGGCGGGGGCCGCGGCCGGCTTCTTGGGCTGAGGCTTGGCCGCAGGCGGGGTTGCCTGCTGGGCTCCGGCGTCCGAAGCGATTGCAAGGGTGAGGGCAGCCGCTACACATGTGGTGACTGCCCGACGCCGTGTGCCCTTCGGCGCCAGCCCGACGCTGCGATTCTTCATCCTGACCTCCTGTTTTACCACGGTGGCGTGCGAGCCCATCGAGAGCGCGCAGCCCGCCTCTCCCTGTTCGCCAAACCCGGCGACGGGACTATTTACGCGGAGGGGCCAGGCACCTCAATGGCCGAAAACGCCCCCGCCGCGGGGTCTGAAACGGCCGCGCCGGGCGGCGGGGCGCCGGGCGCCTCGCGATCAATCCTGCGGCGCGGTCGCCGCAGCGCGATCAGAACGACCCACACGTCGGTGATCTCCTAAGGTACTACCCTAGAAGCGGAGTGGACTCGGCTGTGCGGATTCGAGGGATGCCGCGCCAATCGACGCGCCGATTCGGACGCATGGTCGAGTCGGACATGGGCAGCGGCGCCATCAGTGCGCCAAACGGCATGCGGGTTCCCGCCCGAAGAGGTCGGACATGAGCTTCGTGCGCTGGCCGCCGATTGCGGTTCTTGCGTTGCTCGCCGGCTCTCCGCTGCAAGCACAGACGGAGCCGCAACTGCTGCCGACGCGTGATGTCGATATCACCTATACCATCACCCGTGCGCACGGACCGGCGGTGCGCGAACGCGTACGCTGGTCGGCCGGCGAGCATCTGGAACGGGTGGACGGGCCGGACCGTTCGACCACGATCTTCGACCGCAATTCGAGTGAGATCACGCTGCTGGTTCCCGGGAGCCGCACCTGCCGCAAGCTGAAGGGCGCGCGGGCGCTTCCGGTCGTGAGCGGGAGAAGGGCGCGGTCCTGACGCGCGGCGGCGAATCCAAGGTGGCGGGGCTCGGCTGCACCGACTGGTCGTGGACGGAAAACGGCCAGACACGTACGCTATGCGTCACACCGGACGGCGTACTGCTGCGCTCGACCGTCGACGGCAAGACGGTGGTTCAGGCTCTCTCGGTAAGCTATCACCAGCAGTCGGCGGATCTCTTCGAGGTGCCGCGCGGCTACGCGCCGGAAGGTGGCGTGGAGCCGTGAGGCGGTGCGATGCCGTGGAAGGGTTGCGGCGCTGGGGTCCCGCCGTTCGCCGAATGGCGGCGCCCGTACAACATCCGGCACCCCGCGAAGGTTCCCGCTGGCGGAAGGGCAAGACATGGCGCTCAAGGACTTGCTGGTCTGTGTCGATCAGACGGAAGGCGCGCTCGTCCGGATGCGCCTGGCCGCCGATCTCGCCGGTCGGCACGCCAGCCGCCTGACCGCTCTTCATGTGAGGGAGTGGAGCCGAGCCCAGTTGAACCAGCGCAGTACCGCGGAAATGGGGCTCGTCTCCGCCAAGGACATCAACAAACTGGACCGGCAGATCGAGGCTTCGATCGACGGCACGGCAGATCGATTGCGGTCGGCGCTGGAAGACATGGCGCGCCTGCGCGAGCTGGAGGTCGAATGGCGTTCGGTCAACGGCCCGGCATCCGTCGTGCTGGAGCAGCACGCGCGCTACGCCGACCTCTGCATTCTGGGCTGGGACCCGCCGGACGACCGCGCTCCCGGCGAATACACGTTTTCCGAGCACCTGCTGTTCGTCACCGGACGGCCGGTGCTGTTCGTTCCCACGGTCGGCTCTGCCGGGACGCTCGGACGCCACATCGTGGTGGCGTGGAACTCGAGCCGGCCAGCGGCCCGGGCGGTCAACGACGCCCTGCCGCTGATCGAGCGCGCCGAGCGGACCACAGTGCTCATGGTCAATCCATCCGGCTTCGTCGACCGGCACGACGAGTTGCCGGGCGACCACCTCGTCGAGCATCTCAAGCGCCATGGCGCCGCGACCGATGCGGTCCGGATCGAGAACGTCGCGCCGGGCGCGATCGCCGACGTCCTGCAGGCCGAGGCGCGGGCATGCGGCGCCGACCTGCTCGTCACTGGCGCCTTCGGCCATCCGAGACTTTGGGAAAAGCTGCTGGGCGGCGTCACTCACGACCTGCTCGCACGCATGCGCCTGCCAATCATGATGTCGCACTAGTGCACCGATTCCGAAGTTCGCATCACTTGGCGACATCCTCTGTTGCGAACTTTGGAATCCAGAGGTGCACTAGCAAGTCTATGATTCTAGTGCGGCTTTTGGGATTTGAAGTTCCTATGACGAGCGCGCCGCACATCTGATAGGAACTTCAAATCCGCCGCACTAGACACGATAGGTATATGCTCTGGCAGATGCCCCGTCACTCCGCCGCGAGTGCCCGCCATGAGCCGCGCGCTTCGATTGTCGCCCGAGAACGGCCCCGACCCCGTCGTCCGCCTGATCATCACGCACTGGGCGCTCGGCGCCGCGCTGGGGATGATGTGTGCCGGAGGCCTGCTTTGGCTCGACGTCGCAGGCCTGCCCGACCTGCTGTTCCGACCCGACCGCATCATGTGGGAAGGCATCGTGCTGCTGTTCGGCGGCCTCGCAATCACCTTTGGGGGCGTCGTCTGTGCTGGCGCCGTGATGACCATTTCCAGATGAGAGCCGATGTTGGCAAACCGGTCACCGGTCACGATAACGTACCGTGAGTTGCTGCGGGTGCCCGGCGCCGGCGAGATGAGCTGGTGCTGAGTCGAACCGCGAATAGCTGGTTCAGTCGACGCCGGCCATCGACCCGATGCGGCTGGGGACACGTGCGGCCTCGGCTCTCGGCGTCATGACGTCGGCGAGCTTCTCCGGCAGGCCGAAGTCGACCTTCTCGACCGGCCCGGCGAGCGTCGAAATTTCCACGGGACCGAAGCGCCGCAGGCGGTCGACGACGTCCTGCACCAGCGTCTCCGGGACCGAGGCGCCGGCGGTGATGCCGACCGCACGCGCGCCGGCGATCCATTCGGGTGAAATATCGTCGCCGTCGGCGACCAGATAGGACGGCTTGCCCGCCTGCTCGGCGATCTCGCGCAGCCGGTTGGAGTTCGCGCTGCTCCCGGAGCCAACCACCAGCATGACGTCGACGAGCCCGACCAGGTCGCGCACCGCGGACTGGCGATTTTGCGTGGCGTAGCAGATATGTCGCGTATCGGGGCCGACGATGTCGGCGAACCGGCGTTCGAGCGCCGCGATGATGCCGCGGGTGTCGTCGACGCTGAGCGTCGTCTGCGTCACATAGGCAACCGGCGCATCGGCGCGGATCGGCAGGGACTCGACCTCGGCTTCGGACTGGACCAGCACCGCCGGCCCCGGCACCTGACCCATCGTGCCCAAAACCTCGGGATGGCCGGCGTGGCCGATGATGATGAGCGTTCGGCCCTGGGCGACGTAGCGCCTGGCCTCGTTGTGCACCTTGGTCACCAGCGGGCAGGTCGCGTCGAGGACCGGCAGCCGGCGAGCGGCCGCCTCCGTCTCGACGCTCTTGGGCACGCCATGGGCGCTGAAGATGGTGATGGCGTTCGCCGGCACATCGGACAGATCCTCGACGAATCTGGCGCCCTTCGCCCGCAATCCGTCGACCACGCGCTTGTTGTGAAC
>JBEKZK010000457.1:0-4588 GCA_049509935.1 Xanthobacteraceae bacterium
CGCGCTCGCCGTCGTCGGCGACGAAGTCCTTTTCCGACATGAAGCCGGGCATGGTGCGGGCGACTTCGGCCATGTGCTGCGCGAGCGCGGCGTATTCGTCGCCGACGCCCGGCCGCAGGCGGGAGCGGAATACCGTTACGATCATCGGGCAGCTCCCTCTGCGATGGCTTTCTGCTCCCTCTCCCCATGGGGGAGAGGGTCGGGGTGAGGGGGCTCCGGCCTGTGGATGGATCGAGATAAAACGTGGTCTGTCCCCGTTTTACTCGTTTTACTCATAGGTCGTAACCCCCTCACCCCAGCCCTCTCCCCCATGGGGAGAGGGAGTCCGGCCGTGCCGGTGGAGCGGCTGTGCTCCACCACTTCGGCATCCCACGTGGACTCCCCCATCACCACCAGCTCGAGACCGTCGGCGTGGTCGAGCACATCCGGCAGGCCGAGGATACAGTCACCCTTGTCGGCGCGGCGGTTGCCCAGCGTGAGCAGGCGGCACAGCCGGCCCCATGCGGGGCGGTCGCGCGGATAGGCGAGCAGGTCCGGCGTGCCGTCGGCGAGGACGAGGCGGGCGCCCGGGTGATAGCGGATCTTCAACTCGCCCTCGCGCCGCGCCACGTGGGCACGCACCACGCCGGCGACGCTGTTGCGGTCGGCGAGCCCGAGGCCGGTCAGCCCCAGCCGCACCGCCTCCGCCATCAGCTCCTCGGGATGCGAGGCGCCGCGCAGGAAGGAGAAATTCGAGGTGACGGCGAATTCGGTGTAGCTTTCCATGTAATTATCTACTTATATACACACTTAACCACTGTGAGGTATCCCCGGACGTTCGACAGCATGAGAATCGACCGAGGTGCTTGCTCTCGGTCATGCTTCGCAGGGCGGGGGTCGTGGAAAGAAACAGCCGCAAGCTGATCCAGCTCTTGGAGCGTGATGGCTGGGTGCTCGATCGGGTCAGCGGTGATCATCACACGTTCAAGCATCCGGAACGCGACGTGATCATCACCGTGACCCATCCGAGACGGGATCTGCCGACCGGGCTCGTGCGCCGGATCTACAAGCTGGCCGGATGGCGGCCTTGATGAGGAAGCTTGATGTCGACGTATTATGTGGCCGTCATCGAAAAGGAGCCCGACAGCGCCTTCGGTGTCTGGTTTCCGGACGTGGAGGGATGCTTTTCGGCGGGCGACACTCTGGAAGAAGCTGCGGCAAATGCGGCGGCGGCGCTTCGTCAGCATACGGAGGCGCTCGAAAGTGCCGGCCGTCGGCTGTCTGCGGCGCGGGCTCCGGATGATGTCCTGCGCGATACCGACGTGAGCGCGGCCGTTGAAAAAGGCGCTGTGCTGTTCGCCGTTCCGCTGCTCGCCGATGCCGGCCGCACCGTGCGGATCAACATTTCGCTCGACAAGGCGCTCGTCGATCAGATCGATGTGGCGGCCTCGGTCCGAGGGCTTACGCGTTCGGCGTTCATTGCCCAGGCCGCGCGCGAGAAGATCATCGGCTGATGCCTTTTTCGCAGGGCTCACAGGCTCACCCGAACATCCCGTGCAGGAACCACGACGGGGTCGCGGTCAGGCGGTAGAGGCCGGCGCGGAACAGCCAGAAGCGGCCGCCCAGCAGATCCTCGACGCGGAAATAGTCGCGCGCCGGGCCGCCGTCCTCGTTCCACCATTCGCCCTCGATGCGCTCGGGGCCCTGCGCCGCGACGATCTCGTGCAGCGCACGGCGCCAGCGGAAGCGGACCGGCGGGCCGTCCGGCACCGCGGCGACCGCCTCGACCGGCTCGGGCCGCAGCAGCAGGCGCGGCGGCCGCGGGCAGAGTTCTGCGGCGCGAGCGAAATCGCGGAACTCCGCCCAGCCGGCCTGCGTCGGGGCGATCGCCTGGGCCGGCGCGAGGCCGGCGGCGAGCTCCGGAATGTGGCTGTCCCGGGCGATCGGCCGTCTGACCCGGCGCGAGCCGAGCCGCGCGCTCAGCCGGTCGACCAGACGGTCGATCTCGGCCGCATGGTCGTCGTGGCCGAGGCCGATCTGCTCGGGCGGGCAGGGCTCGGCGCCGATCACCGAGAGCCGCGCCAGGTCGAAGCCGAAGCCGGGATCGAGCGCGTCGGCGAGGCTGGTCAGGCGCTCGACGAACAGCGCCCGGATGGCTTTCGGGTCGCGCAGCGGACGCGAGGTCGCGACCGCGATGCGCCGCACCGCGCCGTCGGTGCGGAACAGCATGAGCTCGACGCAGCGCGCCCCGTCGCCGCGGCGCTCCAGCAGGGGCTGCAGGCGGCCGGCCAGCCGCTCGGTAGTGCCGAGCACGTCCTCCTCGCGGGCGATCGGCTCGGCGAAGCGCTGCTCCGCCACATAGGGCGCGACCGGCAGGCGCGGGCTGAGCGGCTCGTCCTCGCGCCCGAGCGCGCGATCGAGCTGGCGCAACAGCTGCGACCCGAAACGGGCCGTCAGCGGCGCGCGCGGCAGCGCCAGCATGTCGCCGACGCGCTTGAGGCCGACGCGGGCGAGCGCCGCCACCGTGTCGGCGGGAAGCCGCAGCGCCGCGAGCGGAAGAGTTTGCAGAAGCGTGCGCTCGGCGCCGGGAGGCACGATGGTGGTTGCGGTGAAGCGGGCGGCGGCGCCCGCCGCCCCGATGGTGGAGGCGATCGCGGCGCGCAGGGTAAAGCCCGCAGTGGCGATGCGGGAGGTCAGATCGTGGACCAGGCTCTCCTCGCCGCCGAACAGATGGGCGCAGCCGCTGATGTCGAGCAGGATGCCGTCGGGCGGATCGATGGCGACGAGCGGAGTGTAGCGCACGCACCAGTCGGCGAGCTCGTCGAGCTGCCGGCGGTCGGCCGCCGGATCCTCCGCCACGACCGCCAGATCCGGATGCATGGCGCGCGCCTGCGCCAGCGCCAGCCCGGGCACCAGCCCGAGCCGCTCCGCCGCCGCGTCGACCGCGACGAGCTGCTCGACGTTGCGCTGCCGGCCGGCGACGACGAGGGGAGGGCGCTGCGTCACGAGAGGGAGAAGAGGCCTGCCCGTTTCACGCCCCTGCCGCACGACGCGATCGGTCGACAGCCGCTTCAGCCACAGGCTCACGATGCGCTGGTGCGAGATCGAAGCGTCGTTCCACACGGTTCCACTCCACGGTCCACGATCCGAGCTGGCCACGGCGGTTGCGGGCAAGCGTGAGCGCGAGCCGCGGCGGCCCGGTCGCCCGCGCCAGTGGGACGGAGGGCGCGTGGCCCACCACCCATCGCGTCACCGCCGCGGAGGCTCCCACGCCGGGTTCGGTGCGCAGCAGCAGCGCCAGATTGTGCCGGCGGCCGGTCGCGAGCGAGAGCCTGCGGCTGGCGGTGAGATCGATGCCGCGGGACCCGCGGATCTCACCGATCACGGCGCCGATGCCGCCGCAGCCGAGCGCCTCCTCCATGGCCCACAGCACGTCGCGGGCCTTGGCGGCCGCGACCGTCACCAGTCGCTCGGGCGCCAGACCGAGGTCGTCGAGCCCCGGCCCATAGGGCACGCCGCTTTCGGCGAGGCCAAAATCCTCGGCGACCCACACCACCGCGCGCTCCGGGCCGCGCGCCGCCAGCGCCAGCGCAAACGCGGTCGCCGCCGCCACCGCGGCCTCGCGCGGCGCCGCGATCTCGTGCAGGCAGCCGAGCGCCAGGCCGCCGCCGAGGACGCCGTCGATCGGCGCCGGGCCGACCGGCACCGCCCCGCCGTCCCCGGCCGCGCCCGTCGCCGGCTCCATCGCGCCGATGGCGCGGCGCAGCGCGCTCAGCCTGCCGCCCCCCGGACCTCCGGAGTGGAGCAAAAGAGACGCAACATCAGATGCTTGCGCTGCGTTCATGGAGACATCCAATGCCGGGGCGCCTGCCAGCGGGACAACCCGGCAGGAGATATTTCGTTCCCGTTTTGTTCTATTAAACCCGGACTCGCCGAGAAGGGTCAAGCGCTATTCGATAAGGACATTCCCCGAGCCGGCCGGAGCGCGCGGCAACACGAAAGCGATGGGCGCGCCTCTATATGGCGCCGAACGCTTCGTAAATGATCGCGGCGTCACTGCCATTTTTCCAAATTGCAATGTTTTTCCAAGGGGAAACAGGTCAGCCCGGTTCACATTCTGGAACAAACAAAGAACAAATTGCAATCGCCAAATCCGCGATTGACCACGCCGCCTTCCCATCCGCAATCTGCGCTTCCCATCCGCAATCTGCGGAAGTGCCGCCGCCTCCCCGGGAGCCCCATGGTCAACATCCGAGAGCCCGTTCTCAGGCCCGTTCCCATCAGCGACCTGCGCCCCACCCAGATCACCGTGGGCATGCGCGAGGTCAGGGAGAAGCGCGCGCGCTGGAAGGCGATGAATGCAAAGAAGCGCGGAGAATTCCTCGGCAAGCATATGATCCCGGTCATCCTCGGACCGAAGGACCGCCACTACGTCATCGACCATCATCACCTCTCCCGCGCTCTCCACGACGAGGGCGAAGCCAATATCCTGGTCACCGTCGTCGCCAACCTGAGCCGGCTCGACAAGGATGCCTTCTGGGTGGTCCTCGACAACCGCAGCTGGATGCACCCGTTCGACGACGTGGGGCGCCGGCGCCACTACGAGGAC
>JBEKZK010000458.1:0-4584 GCA_049509935.1 Xanthobacteraceae bacterium
GACGGCCCATCGATGCGGATGGTGATGCAGTGATGCTGGAGGCGATCGAGGAGCGCGTCGACCAAGGGCTTTTTCTGGAACAGCTCGTACCATTCGGGCAGATCGAGATTGGTGGTGATGATGGTCGAGACGCGGTTGTAGCGCTCATCCATGAGGCGGAAGAAGGCGTTGGCCTGCTCGGGCTTGAGGGTGAGATAGCCGATCTCGTCGAGCAGCTGGGGGCCGTAGTGATCCCAGATCAACTCGCGGAGGTCATCGAGCAGCTCGACGACGGCGAGAGCCTGCTCGGGCGTCCAATAGGCGGGAACCGCCAAGGGCATCGTCAGGAGTGGATGGGTCGAGGGCGTTTTCATGGTGGTGGCTCGCCGGAGGCCGTGGCGTGGATGAAGGCGTCATGGCGTGACGCCGGTGGGCTGCTTGGCCGCGGCGGCCCGGCGCTGCGGGCGGCTCGATGCCGCGGCGGCCGGCGGCGGATCCGGGCTTCGCAATGACGGCCCATCGATGCGGATGGTGATGCAGTGATGCTGGAGGCGATCGAGGAGCGCGTCGACCAAGGGCTTTTTCTGGAACAGCTCGTACCATTCGGGCAGATCGAGATTGGTCGTGATGATGGTAGAGACGCGGTTGTAGCGCTCGTCCATGAGGCGGAAGAAGGCGTTGGCCTGCTCGGGCTTGAGGGTGAGATAGCCGATCTCGTCGATGACCAGGGGCTGCAGCTGGCTCAAGCGTTTGAGCAGCCGCACGGTGGAGCGATCGGCGAGCGAGGCATAGAGCTCGTCGAGCAGCGCCTGGGCATTGTAGAAGCGGCCGCGGTAGCCGTTGAGGCAGGCTTCACGCAAGAGCCCGAGGGCTATTCCGGTCTTGCCGGTGCCGGGCGGCCCGATGAGCAGGACGTTGTCGGTGCGGCGCAGGAAGTCGAGCCCGGCAAGCGTGCTGATCTGCGCCTTGCTGATGCCGGGCTGGCGCTCGAACGGGAAGGTATCGAGCGTCCACCGCCATGGCAGATGCGCTTGATCGAGCCGATAGGCGAGGCTGCGCTCGCGTCGCGACGCCGCTTCCGCGCACAGCAGCCGATGCAGCAGCTCGGCCGCGGGGATCGCCTCGCGCTCGGCGCGGTCGATCTCGGCATCGAGGGCGGCGGCCATGCCGTGGAAGCGCAGCTGGGCGATCAGGGCTTGCAGCTTGTCACGCATCGTCGTCGGTCGCCCCATCGAGATTGAAGAAGTCGCCGGCGACCTGCCGCAGGATGAGCGTCTCCAGGCGGGCGAGGTCGAACAGGCCGAACTGCAGGGCCTGCTCGATCGCCGCCAGGAAGGGGGCGGCCGGATAGGTGCGCTTCATCTCGAGCAGGCGGCGCAGCGCCCGCGGGCCGCGGCCATGGGTGCGCTGCTTCAGGGCCGCGGCATAACGTTCGAGGCTCGGGTGATGGCCACGCAACAGCTTCTCCTCGAGGGCGGGCGAGCGGCTCGCCCGTGCGGGGGTGGGATGGTGCTCCGCCAGGGTGTGGCGGGCATCGCGCTGGCCGATGAGCCGGGGATGCCTCGCAATCTCGGTGCCGCGCCGGCAGATCACGATGTCGGCGGGATGCTTGTAGACGGTGACCGATTGCCCGACGAAGCGCTCGGGCACGGAGTAGCGGTTGGCATCGACCGAGACATAGCCGTGCAGATCGACGACGCGCTCCAGCGCCTCGTAGACCGGCGGCAGAGCGCCCGGCAGCGGCTGCAGGTGCGGCCTCTCGATCAGATAGGCTGCGTCGGGCGACATGCCGAGCACGCGCTTTGGCTTGTGGTTGGCGACGTCGCGGCACCAGGCCAGCGCTTGGCGGTTCAAATCCGCGAAGTCGTCGAAGCGGCGCGCCGGCAGGAAGTTGGATTCGACATACGCAAAGGGTCTCTCGATCCGACCCTTTCGATCCGGATGGTTGACCCGGTGGGCACGGAAGCCCGAAGCCCAGCGTGCGCGCAAAGGCCTGCATCTCCGGCGCGATGACGGCCTCGGCGCCGGAGCCGGCGGCGACGATGACGCTGGTGTTGTCGATGACGCAGACCGGGCAGCAGCCGTCCATGAAGCGCGCCGCCTCGAGCAGGAAGTGCTTGGCCTCGAAGCGGGTGAAGCGTGGATAGTATTGGATGAACAGCCGGCGCGAGAAGGCCAGCACCAGCCCGGCGCATTGCGCGGTGATCGGCCTCTCCGCCATCATCATGCGATGCGGCGAGGTGTCGTGCTGCATCTCCTCGCCGGGCGCGAAGTGATACTCGCCCGCGCGCTGCGGCGGGGCGCGCAGCCCTGCCTCCCTGATCCAGCGCGTCAAGGTGCTGTAGGCAACCTGCTGATCGTTCTCCTCGACGAGCAGCTGCTGCACGCGCGCCACGTTGCCGCGTGCCCGCGCAAAGGCATCCTCGAGCCTGGCCAGCGTCTGCGGCTCGCACGGCGGCGCTGCCGCCGCCTCGCCGTGGCGCAGGATGCGGCGCACCGTATTACGCGACAGCTTGAGCAGACGGCTGATCTCGCGCAGGGTCCGACCTTGCGCCACGAGAATGCGCACGCTGTCGCGGATCTCCGTCGGGATCATGCTCGGCATACCGTTTGATGTCGTTGCAAAGGCCGTCAAAGCTCATCTGCAGCCAAGGAACCGCGTCCACCACGACCTCGGGCACCGGGCGGAGCGTCGACAGCCGCTTGCGCAGGCGTGCGATGATCCCGTCGAGGCACCGCAGATCGGCCTCGCATTCGCCTTCCGGTCCCTCGCGCAAGCGCTCGCTGGCGCGTTGCTCGGCGCTGTCATCGAGTGCCTGGACGAACAGCTGCGGGTGACTGACCAGACGTTCGCGGGTGGCCCGGCTCGCTCCCTGGTAATGCTCGAACCAGCAGCGCAGCTCGCGAGTGGACAGCGGCGCGCCGGACAGCGCCTGCAACAATCGATCGGCATGCTCGGCGTTGGCGCGCGCCAACGGCGCCACCACCCGGCTCGCCGCCCAGCTCGACAGCCGCCCCTCGCGCACTCCCACCAACGCCGCGTCGGGAAGCGCCGACAGCAGTTGCAGACGCCGGCTCACCCAACTGACATCGCGCCCGCAGCGGCGGGCGACCTCGTGCTGCGACAGCCCCAGGCCTTGCACCAGCTCGCGCACCAGCAGCGCCTCCTCGATCGCCGCGAAGGAGCGCATGTGCGCTCGCGCCAGCACGCCGAGCAGGCCCTCGGTCAGGTCACACCGCCAACACTCGACACGCGCGGTGTCGCGGCCGAGCCGGCGCAACGCGGCAACGCGCCGGTAGCCATCGATCAGCACCAGGCGCTCGCCGCCCGCAAAAGCCTCGGCCGGCGGATCGGACACCGCAATGCACGGGACGATCTGGCCGCCCTGCTCGATCGAGCGGGCGAGCCGCTCCACCGCGCGCGGCTCCACCAGGCGGGCACCGGCAAAGCGCAGCTCCAGGCGATGAAGATCGAGATCCAGCCACGGCGTGTCCATCCGGCAAGGCTAGCAGCGCCGCCCCCGAGCCCCTATCACGTCCTCTCTTTGCAAACCTCTCCCGCCTGTCCGTATGGCGTTGATACCAAAGTGATTTCCACCATCCACGCGTCCATCTTTGCAAACTCCCCGGCGCCCGCCGGGACCAGCCGATAGGTGCCTGAAGGCACCGGTGAATCCGCCATCGACGCGTCCATCTTTGCAAACCTCGGAGCGTCCCGCGAAGCGGCACGCCGCCGGCGATCACGCTGCCGCCGTCGGGCAGCCTCGCGATTGATCTCGCTGTATTGCGGGTGCGTGCGTCGATACTCGCGCCAGTATTCGCGATGATTTTGCGCCCACACACGCTGTGCACGTGCCTGGTTCTCGCGATAGTCCGCGTCGGTGGCGCGCTTTGCCTGCTGCCAGTTGCGCCGTCGCTCGCGCTGACAGACCGCAGTACTGCAATAACGCTGCTGTGGGACTTGCGAACGCGGCCGGAATGCCTGGCCGCAGCCCGCACATCGCCGGCTCTCCATCGACCTATCTCCGCGCAGCTAACCTGCGCGGAGCGGCTTCCGGCGCCGCCGGCTAATACAACCTCAGCGCTTCGGCACGCACAATCCCGCCGCCGGCGCCCCCGATCGCCACCGCCCGACCGCCGATCCCGTCACCAAGGTGGGTCAATTCCAATGAGCACAGGCGGGTCAATTCCCGTGAGCGCCAAGGGTGTGGGGCACGGCGTCGAATCCCAGACTGCCAGGTTTAGGTCGGCGCCGTGCCTGCCCTGCCGATCCGGCAGGTCATCACCGCGCCATTGTGCCCCGCGGGGCGCCTCAGCGGTCGCGCGCCCGCGACAGCCTGTGGGTATGTGGACAACGCAAGAGCGTTGCCCACATACCCACAGGCCACCCAGCAGCAGCCAGAATCAATTGGAGGGTTCAGGACGAGAAGGCCTCAGACCGGCCGCGACATCGCGTTCCGCCATCTTTGCGCGGATCCGGACCGCCGTTCACAGATGGCGACATGGGCGCAATCGTTGGCCGCTAGCGCACTGGCGCCATTGCAAAAGCAGGGTGCAGTCGCGAAGATCGATTGCTTCGCGGTGATCAATAAGGCGCTCGAGCGC
>JBEKZK010000459.1:0-4583 GCA_049509935.1 Xanthobacteraceae bacterium
CCGAGGCACCGCAGGTTGGCGACGATGCGCTCGGCCGCCGGTTGCGAGCTGCCGTTGGCCAGCGGCAGGACCGCGGTGTGCAGACAGGGGACCCCGCGATCGGCCGCTTCCAGATAGGTGAAGGGCGCAAGACCGATCGTGCAATGGGAATGCAGCTCGAACGGCTTGCCGGCGAGACGCGCCTGCATGGCGGGCAGCAGCGTGCGCGCGCGCTCGGGCATGAGCAGGCCGCCCGGGTCCTTGAGGTAGACGCGGTCGATCTCCGGCGCCGCGCCGAGCACGGCCGCCGCCTGCTCGAAGTAGGGATCGTCGTGGATTGGGCTGACCGTGTAGGTCACCGCCGCCACGACCTGCTCGCCGCCTTCGGCCCGGACCAGCCGGGCGGCCTCGACCAGCGCGGCCATGTCGTTGAGCGGATCCATCACGGCGAAACGCCGGATGCCGTTGCGCACCAGCAATCGGAAGACGAGCTGCATGACGTCCGGGCTGGCGGTCTGCCAGGAGATGAAGCGCATCCCGGTGGTCAGGAAGCCGAGCGGCGTCGCCGGCATGGCGTCGCGGACCAGGCGGATCCGTTCCCACGGATCCTCCTTCTTGAAGCGGACCGCAACCGCCATGTGGGTCGATGTCGTGAAATCAATGGCGGCAAATCCGACGCGGTCCATCGCCGGCGCGATCTGCAGCATCATCGCGGTGTCGAGGCCGGTCGCACCCCACAGACACTGGTTGCCGTCGCGGACCGTCGTATCGATGAGATCGATCTTCGCCATGCTCATGGTCCGCCCGAAGCCCGGGCCATCAGGCGCGCGAGGAACCCGGTGTCGACGCCGCCGCGAACGAAATCCGGCTCGCTCAGGACCGCGAGGTGGAATGCCAGATTGGTCGGCACCCCTTCGATCGCGGTTGCCGAGAGGGCCGATCTCAGCCGGCCGATCGCCTCGCCCCGGGTGGCGCCGTGGGCGATGACCTTTGCCAGCATCGAATCATAGTAGGGAGGGATCATCGTGCCGGGCTCGATGAAGGTGTCGATCCGGATTCCCTCGCCGGCGCCGAACTCGACGCGGGACAGGCGTCCGGGCGCCGGACGGAAGTCCTGCCGCACGTCCTCGGCATTCAACCGGCATTCGATCGCATGGCCCGACATCGCGAGGTCGTCCTGGATCATGGTGAGCTTTTGGCCGCTCGCCACCGCGAGCTGCAGAGCCACGAGGTCGAGGCCGGTCACCGCCTCGGTCACCGGATGCTCGACCTGGATGCGGGCGTTCATCTCCAGGAAATAGAACGCATCGCGCTCCAAATCGACCAGGAACTCCACCGTTCCGACCCCGCGGTACGCCAGCGCCCGGGCGAACCGCACGGCGGCGGAGCGAATGGCGGTCCGCATCGCATCCGGCAGATCGGGCGCCGGCGCCTCCTCGATCAGCTTCTGATAGCGGCGCTGCACCGAGCAGTCGCGGTCGCCGAGCTGCAGGACGACCTCGCCATCGCCGATGATCTGCACCTCGACGTGCCGGCCGCTGGTGACGAACCGTTCCAGATAGACCCGCGGATCGCCGAATGCCGCGGATGCCTCGGCAATGGCGAGCGACACCATCGCGGCGAGATCGCCGGCGTGGTCGGCCCGGCTCATGCCGCGCCCGCCGCCGCCACCTGCGGCTTTCACCAGCACCGGGAAGCCGATCTCCGCGGCCAGCCGCGAGACCCCGGCGATGTCGCGCACCGCGGCTCCCGGAAGCACCGGGACGCCTGCGGCCTCGGCGTGACGACGCGCCGCGAGCTTGTCGCCGACCGCCTCGATCTGCTCGGCCGGCGGCCCGACGAAGACGATGCCGTGCTCGTGCGCCAGACGCGGCAGCACGGGATTTTCCGAGAGAAACCCATAGCCCGGATGAATGGCGTCGCAGCCGGTTCCGAGCGCCGCCTGCACGATGGTGCCGGCGCGCAGATAGCTGTCGCTCGACGGTCCCGGTCCGATGCAGATCGCACGGTCGGCAAGCCGCGCCGGCAGCATGTCGCGGTCGACGGTCGAGCAGGCGAGCACCGTTTCGATGCCGAGCCTGCGGCAGGTGCGAATGATCCTCACCGCGATCTCGCCGCGGTTGGCGATGAAGAGCCGCCTGATCGCGGTCACGCCTCCGGCTCCAGCCGCATCAGCAGCTGGCCGAACTCCACCAGCGCGCCGTCCTGTGCCACGCACTCGACGATCGTCCCGGCGACCCCGGCGGTCACCTGGTTCATCAGCTTCATGACCTCGAGGATGCCGACCACGGTGTCCGGCCCGACCCGCTGTCCGACCTCGACGAACGGCGGCGCGCCGGGCTTCGGCGCCCGGTAGAACACCCCGAGCAGCGGCGCCGTGATCGCGGTGCCGGCCGCCGGTTCCGCGACCGCCGCGGACGAAACCGCCACCGCCACCGCCGCCGCCGAAGACGCCGCCGCCGCGGGCGGGCGCGGCTCCGCCACCGCGTCGTCGCCCGACGGCGACGTCACGCCATTGCGACGCAGCGAAAGCTTGAGACCCTCGGTCTCCAGAACGAGCTCGTCGAACGTCGAGGCGTCCAGGATCCTGATGATCTCGCGGACGTCGTCCTGCGTCAGGGGCACGTGTCCGGGCTCCCGCTAAAAGCATTTCCCGGAAAAGTGGACACCGGTTTTCCGAAAGGAAATGCGACAAACATCGAAGGTAGAGCGCTTTCCGCTGACGGCCGGTGAGATTTCATGGTCAACCTTGTCGGAAAGCGCTCTAATGACGGCCGCCGAGCGTACCGAGCAGATGCTCGAGCGGATTGCGCTTCACCGTCGCGATCGGAGCCGTCTCGCGATTCGACCAGACCGTTTCCGGCCTGCTCTGCAGCAGGAAGATTTCCGACGTGCCGTCGGCGCCTTCCTCGATCGCCCACTCGATATCCTGCGGACGGCCGTAGTGCGCCTCGATCGTCCGTCCTAGCAATGCGAGCGCGCGCAGCTCGTCGGTGCTGACGCAGGGGACCGTGCGCTTGTCGTCGGGAACCGCCTGATCGCAGACGCCACCGCTGTCGTGCGGCACGTTCATCATCGTCTTGTCGGAGATCCGGCGCTTGAGGATTTCGTTGGTGGCCTTGGAGACGGTGAAGGCGTCGGGCGTCACCTCGCCGGCGACGATCGCCGATCCGAGACCCCACGAGCATTCGATGGCGACGACCGAGCGGTCGCCGCTCTGCGGACTGCGTGTGAACATCACGCCGGAGGTCCGCGAGTTCACCATCCGCTGCACCACCACCGCCATGGCGACGCTGCTTTCCGGATACCTGCGCTTGCGGCGGTAGACGACGGACTCGACGCTGTACAGGCTCGCCCAGCAGCGGCGCACCGAGTCGAGCAGCGACGCTTCGCCGCGAACCCACAGATAGGTGTCCTGCAGGCCGGCGAAGCTCGCATCCTCGGCATCTTCCGTGGTCGCGCTCGATCGCACCGCGACCGCCGAGGTGTCGCCGAGCCGCTTCCACGCCGTCACGATGTCGGCCTCGAGCGCAGCCGGCACCGGGGCGCGCATGACCAGCGCGCGCACGTCCTCGGTTACCGCCATCACCATTTCCAGATCGGCCGGATCGAGCTTCTCGATGCGGCGGCGGACGAGGCCGTCGAGGTCCACGCCCGACAGGAAGCGCTCGAACGCCGCGGTGGTGATCACGAACCCCGGCGGCACCTTGAACCCGGCCGACCGCATCTCGCCGAGGCTGGCGCCCTTGCCGCCGACGCTCGGCCGGTCATGGATGCCGATGGTCTCGAACCAGCGGACGCAATCACCCGTGTCGTCCTGCATCGCGCGGCTCTCAGTCGAGCAGGGTGACGATGCCGTGCGTGCCGTCGACGCGGACGCGCTGGCCGTCGCGGATGCGCTGGGTCGATGATCCGGTGCCGACCACCGCGGGCAAGCCGTATTCGCGCGCCACGATCGCCGCATGGGACATCGAGCCGCCGATGTCCGACACCGCCGCCTTGATCTTTCCGAAGATCGGCGCCCAGCTCGGATTCGTCACCGGGCAGACCAGGATGTCGCCCTCCTGCAGGCGATGGATCTCCTCGACGCTCTTGACCACGCGAGCGGTGCCTTCGACGATCCCGGGTGACGCGGCGAACCCCGATATCTCCTTGGCGGACGATCCGCCGGCCTGCTGGTCCTGCCATTTTTTCAGCGTCTCGGTGGTGATCCCCCAGAGCATGATCAGGGCCGGATCCTCGATCGTGGCGGGAACCGGTCCGAGCGCCGGCGGCGGCGACCACCGGGCCGCGAGGTCCAGCATGCGCTTGCGCTCGGCGACGATCGGCGGCCAGTGTTTGGGACCCTTGGGGGCGCCGCCGGTCGACCACGACTGCATCAGGTCGGCCAGCGCGGTCTCGACCTCCTGCCTGTTGAGGTGGAAGACGTCCTCGCCGTCGGCGAAGAAGCCGTTGCGCGCCAGCAGGGCGCCGAACTCCCGGATCTTCTCGAAGAACAGCGACGTATACCAGTGCTCGCAGTAGAACTTGTGATCCTCGATGTAGGGGAACACCTTGTGGCACAGCCCGAGCATCTGATCGAAGGCCCCGCGCTCCTCGTCGCT
>JBEKZK010000046.1:0-13534 GCA_049509935.1 Xanthobacteraceae bacterium
CGATCAAGGACATGCGCCAACAGCGCATGTCCCGGCGAAGTGGACCCGGTTCGCCGATCAAGGACATGCGCCAACAAGAACTCTACAGCGCTTCCCGGGTCGAGGCGCCGCAACGAGTGATTCACCATTGATCGGGAAGCGCTGTAGATCCCACCCGGAATTGTGACTACGCGGAAGCGCTTGACATCGCGGCCGGAAACGCACACCTATGCTGCATCGCATCAGCGATTTTTGGTGTCCTGGCCGCGTTGGACGGTTCCGCTTCAGGCGGTTGATCGGTCTGCCGGACACTCGAATTTTCCCCATGGAACAGCCCAGGCAACGCGGGGCGTCCCCCTGAAACCCGCAGGATGCGCTTTTGGCATGGCCGGAAGCGCCGAAGCGATTCATCCGAAAGATTCTCAATTGACACAATTCTCCGACTTCGGCCTGGCGACCCCGATTCTCGAGGCGCTGGCCGGCGAAGGCTATGTGACGCCGACGCCGATCCAGGTGCAGGCGATCCCCCACGTGATGCAGGGCCGCGACCTCATGGGCCTCGCCCAGACCGGCACCGGCAAGACCGCAGCGTTCGCGCTGCCGATCCTCCACCGCCTGTCCGCCGACAGCCGCGCCCGTGAGCGGCGGGCCTGCCGGGTCCTGGTGCTCAGCCCGACGCGCGAGCTCGCGAGCCAGATCGCCGAGAGCTTTCGCGCCTACGGCCGTCACCTCGGCCTCACCACCACGGTGGTCTATGGCGGCGTTCCGATCCGCGCCCAGATCCGCGCGCTCGAGCGCGGCGTCGACATCCTGGTGGCGACGCCGGGGCGGCTGATCGACCACCTCGAGCAGAAGACCCTGCGCCTCGACCGCGTCGAGGTCCTGGTGCTCGACGAGGCCGACCACATGCTCGACATGGGCTTCGTCGAGCCGATCCGCCGCATCGTGCGCACGCTGCCGGCCAAGCGGCAGAACCTGTTCTTTTCCGCCACCATGCCGCCGCAGATCGAGAAGCTCGCCGCCGAGATGCTGCGCGATCCGGTCCGCGTCGCGGTCGCCGCGGTGGCGGCGACCGTCGATCTGGTCGACCAGCGCGTGATCCTGGTGGAGACCGCCAACAAGCGCGCGCTGCTGGCGAAGATCCTCGCCGATGACGCGTTCTGCCGGACCCTGGTGTTCACCCGCACCAAGCACGGCGCCGACCGCGTGGTGCGCCAGCTCGGCGAATCCGGCATCGAGGCGGCGGCGATCCACGGCAACAAGAACCAGAGTCAGCGCGAGCGCGCGCTCGCCGGGTTCCGCGGCGGCGAGATCCGCGTGCTGGTGGCCACCGACATCGCGGCGCGCGGCATCGACGTCGACGACGTCAGCCATGTCATCAACTTCGACCTGCCGAACGTGCCGGAAAGCTACGTCCACCGCATCGGCCGTACCGCGCGGGCCGGTGCCGCCGGCATCGCGATCTCGTTCTGCGACGCCGAGGAGCGCGCCTTCCTGCGCGACATCGAGAAGCTGATCCGTCGCCAGCTGCCGCTGACCGACCAGCGCAGCGGCAACCGTCAGGACGAGCGCCCGATGGCTCCGCGCGCCGATCGCCACGGGCAGCGGGCGCGCCCGGGACAGCGCCAGCCGCAGCGGCCGTCCCAGCGCCAGCCGCAGCACCGTCACGAGCAGCGCCGCGACCGCGGCGAGCGCGGGCCGCAGGTGGTGGCCGCCCCGCACGACATCTCCACGGTCGGCTTCATGCGCACGCCGCAGCGCCAGGACCGCCAGCGCGCCGATCGCCGTCCCGCTCGCTGAGCCACGGGCCGCCGCCTCGAGCGCCGCCGGGTCGGCGGCGCCCGATCGTCAGTCGCGGCGGAACACGACGGCGGCCAGCCATCCCGTCATGATGGCGAGGGTGACGGTCGCCAGTCCGTAGAGGAACCCGTGGTCGCGGGCCGCGCCGGCGACGAACTGCTCGAAGCCGACCTTGACGATCTCCAGCGCCGAGTCCTGCGACGCCAGCAGCTTGCCGTCGAGAAACAGCTTGACCTCGACCCGGTAGATGCCGATCGGGCTGCTCGCCGGCAGCTGGATGCCGGCACGAAACAGGTTGGGGGTGAGGAACGTGACGCCCTTGTGGTCCTCGCGATAGAGCCCGTGCTGGCGATTGAGGCGGAGAAACGCGGCGCGGAACGGGTCGTTGTTGACGATGCCGCCGCTGTCGCCGGAGATCACCGTGTTGTCGATGCCGATCTGTTGTCGCCGCAGCGTCTCCTGACTGGCGATCGCGTCGATCTCCCTGTTCGTCAGCACCGCCAGGTAGGCCGGCGTATCGATGAAGGTGCGGGAATCGACGTTGACCCAGATTGCCAGCACCCGCTCCTTCTGCCGCGTCACCACGTCCTGCCGCGGGCCGGTCACCGCGACCACGATGTCGTAGCTCGGATTCTGCCGCACCGTGCCGTTGGGCTCCACCGTGCCGAACAGCACCAGCTCCGCCCCGGCGAAGCTCGAATTGATCAGCACCCGATGGCTCGACAGCGCGAACACGAGGCGCTCGGCGGCGGCCGGCGAGGCGGCGGCGATCGCCACGGCCAGCGCGATGGCGAGCGCCGACGTCCGCATCACTGGCCCTCGACCCGCAGCGAGAACAGCTCGTCGGGCTTGAGCACCAGGTCGATGGCGAACCTCAGCCCCACCAGCAGCACCAGGATGCCGAGCAGGAGGCGAAGCTGCTCGCCGCGGATCTTCTGCCCGGCGCGCGCGCCGAACTGCGCGCCGATCACGCCCCCGACCATCAGGATGAGCGCCAGCACGGCATCGACCAGGTGATTGGTCGCCGCATGCATCAGGGTCGCCGACGCCATGGTGACGAGGGTGAGGATCATCGAGGTGCCGATCACCACGCTGGTCGGGACGCGCATGATATAGATCAGCGCCGGAACCAGGAGGAAGCCGCCGCCGATGCCCATGATGGCGCCGATGAAGCCGATCACGAAGCCGATCACCCACAGCGGAATGACCGAGACGTAGATCTTCGACTGCTTGAACCGCAGCTTGATCGGCAGGCCGTGGATCCACATGTGGCTGCCCGGGCGGCGGATCTCCGCCGGCTTGCCCCGCCGGGCGCGGGAGATCGCGCGAACGCTCTCGGCGATCATCATCAGCCCGACGGTGCCGAGCAGCGTCAGGTAGGAGAGCCCGATGACGAGGTCGAGCTGGCCGACGGCGCGCAGCTGCGAGAACAGCCAGACGCCCATCGTGGTTCCCACGATGCCGCCGGCCAGCAGCATGAGGGCGAGCGCCATGTCGATGGCGCGGCGCCGCCAGTAGGCAATGACACCGGAGAACGAGGAGGCGGCGATGTGGGTGGAGACGCTCGCCACCGCGACAGCGGGCGAGATGCCGATGAAGATCAGCAGCGGCGTCATCAGGAATCCGCCGCCGACGCCGAACATCCCGGAGATGAATCCGACCGCGAGCCCCATGAAGAACACGAGGAACACGTTGACCGGCAGGTCGGCGATCGGAAGATAGATTTCCACGGCCGCAGTCCGCCGGTTCGAGGTTCGCGCCCGAACCCCCGACGATCGACGCGGAGTGCCGCGTCGACGGCCCGGACATCGGGGATGAGCAAATTGGCCGGGCGTCGCCCGCCTCGCCGGCGGGCGCGCCAAACCGTGGCAGTTCAGGCGCTACAGAATTTCCGTGATCGGGCGGGACGTCGGCCCGATCAAGGGAATTCTGCCGGCACATCGACGATCGCCACCGCACGTCTGCACGCCGGCGGCGTCGCAAGATAGACTAGAACGCTCCGGCCCAATGTCCAGCGCGCTCAGCAACGACGCCGATGTCGAGGCTGGACGCGCCGCCCGAGGCGTGCATCACGACGATGATCCGCTCCGTCGCGGCGCCGGTGCGGCGGCCTTCGGCTTGGCGGCCGCCGCCGCGTGGTCCCAGCCGCCGGCGGGGGCCTTGACGCTGATGGCCTCTTCCGGCTGCGGGTCCGCGGTCCATGTCTGGACCGCGAGGCGGGCGGCCACCAGCGATTGCGGGTCGAGCCTGGCCGCGACCTCGTCGCGCTTCTTGCCGGCGTCCGCGTCGCCCTGGTCGGCGGCGAGCGCGAACCACTTGTAGGATTCGGCGAGGTTCTGCTCGACCCCGATGCCGCGCGCATAGAGGATGCCGAGATTGTACTGGCTGTCCGAGACCCCGCGGTCGGCCGCCCGGTGGAACAACTGCGACGCCATCTGGTAGTCGGGCTTGCCTTCGAGGCCCTCCGCATAGAGCACCGCGAGGTTGTGCATCGCCTTGCCGTTGCCCTTCTCCGCCGCCGCCGCGTACAGCTTGCGCGCGGCCTCGCGATCCTTCCTGGTCCCCTGTCCCTTCTCGTACAGGCTCCCGAGCCGATATTGCGCCGGTGCCAGGCCGCCCTGGGCGGCGGCGTCGAGCCAGCGGATCGCTTCCTCGAAATTCTGGGCGACGCCGCGGCCTTCCGCGTAACGAATGCCGATCTCGTAGGCCGCCGCCGCATTGCCGGCGGCGGCCGCCGCCCGCAGGTCCGCGGGGCCGATCGCGGCCGGCAGCTTGTCGGCGCCGGCCGGAACCGCAACCGACCCGGCAGCGATCGCCGCTGCCCTGGGACCAGGGGGCGGCGCCGCGATGCCCTGCGGCCTTGCGGTCGATCCGGTGACGTCGCCGATCGGCCCGATCATGAACGGCGAGGCGGTGGTGAACGCAGCCGGGCCGATGGCCGCGCCGGCGGTGATCGAGGCGGGAGCCGCGGGCGAAGGGGAAAGATCCGAGCGTTTGTCGGGCGCGGGCACCGGTGGGTGCAGCGGGACCGCCAGGGCGGGCGGCATGACCGGAGCGTGGACGGCATCGCCGGCAGAGCGGTTTTGCGGCGGGTTCGCACTCTCGTGCGGCGGCACGGCGGGGTCGTTCGGACTCGCGCGCGGAGGCTCCACGGCCGGGCGCTCGCCCGAGCCCAGCATGTTGGTGACGATGTGCAGAGTGCCGATCACCAGGAGAAAGGCGGCGATGCCGAGCACCAGCGGTCGCCGGCTCCTGGCCAGCTTGTTGCGGATCACGCCGAGCGTCGAGGACCGGTTCTCGCCGGCCGAAGCCGCGCCTGCCGATGGGTCGGCGGCGGCGGCCTGGGCGGCGCGACGCGCCGCGGCGATGAAGTTCGCCTTGCCGCCGGACTCAGGGGGGGTCGGCGGCTTGATCGTTTCCAGGGCCGCTTCCGACGCCGCGATGCGCTCGGCCGCGGTGGTCGGGACGCGGCCGGACGGCGCCCCGGAGCCCGGCTCGAGCGGATGATCGGCGGGCAGATCGGGCTCCCGCGCCGGGCTTCGGGCGGGTCGGGCCTGGCGGGCCGGCGCCGGCTGCGCCGGGGCGAACGCCCCGATCTCGGCCCGCGGCGCGATCGCGTGCGTCGCGCGCGACGGCCGGGTCTGGCCGTCTTGCAGATCGGTCTCGATCATCGCGAGCCGGTCGACCATGCGCTCCAGCGTGTTGTGCACGGCTTCCAGGGTATCCTGGGTGCGGCGGTCGATCGCCAGCTGGGTGTGGCGCAGCTCGGCGATATCCTGCTTGATGGCGTCCACGTCGCCGAAGCTTTCGGCGGACTGGTCGAGCATGTCCCTGGCGGTCGCGCGCGCCGCGACCTGGGCGGCTTCGATCGCGTTGTCGCGGGCGTCCCTGAGCTCCGCCATCAGGTCGGTCATGGTCCGCTCGACCGCGCCGAGCTGGCCGAGACGGCCGTCGGAAACGTCGAGCTTCTGCGCCAGCCGGACGATCTGCTCCTGCAGCCGGTCGAAGGCAGCCGGCTCCGGGCCCGACGGACGCGTGGTCTCGAGGCGGTCGGCAAGCGTGTTGATCAGCAGGTCGAAATTCGCCGGAACGCCCTCGCCGTGATCGGCGGAACGCGCCTCGAGCGCAGCCGCGAGCGCGTCGACCCGCCGGGCGAGGGCTTCCATGTCGCGGCCGCCGTCACGACTGGCGCCGACGACACGGTCGAGCTTCTGTCCGATCAGGCGAACGTCGTTGGCAAGCGCCGCAATCGCATCGCCCGAAGCGACGTTGCTCGCGATGCCGCGCAGCTCGGCGATCGCCTGCTCGAGGTGATCGAGCAGCTCCGGATCGAGCCCGCGGGCGGCCAGCACGTCGATCTTGGCCGACAGCGATCTCACCTCGTCGTCGAAGCCGGCGACGCTCTCGGCGGGAGCGAGCGAATGGAGCGCGTCGCGGATGTTGGCGAGGCCCTGCTCGACATTGGCGAGCTCGGGCGAATGGCTGTTCTCCGCGGCGGCATCGTGGCGCCCGGGCAGGCCACGGATTTCCGCCTGCAGACCTTCGAGAATGCGGCGCGGCAGCGCATCGGTGAGCTTTCGTCCGATGTCCGCGAGGTCGCCGCGCAGGCCCGCGACCTGCTCTTCGGCGCGGCACGGAGCGCGCAGCGTCTCCAGCTGGGTGGTGATCTGCCGCAGCTGCGCCTCGAGGCCTGCGAGGTTCGGCGCGGCCGAGGACTGCCGCTCCGCCATGCGTGCCCTTCCGGCCTCGGCGACCCGTGCGGCCGGCATGTCGACGGCGTCGAGCACGCGCTGACGGGCGGCGATTTCCGCGATGGCGACCTCGACCGCGGACGGCCAGCCGGCCGCGGTCGGCGCCGCTTTGGCCGGCTCGCGGTTGAGCGCCGCGAGCGCCCGATCGACCGCGGCGACACGCCGCTCCTGGCCGGCCGCATGCGGACCGGCGGCGACCATCGGGTCGAGCTTGGCGTTCAATCGCGTGATGGCGTCGGCGAGGCGCTGCGAGGTGGCCCGGCTTTCCGGCGCGAGGTCGTGCGCGATCGACGTGAGGCGCTCCTCCATGGCACGCAGGGATGGCGCTACGTGCGGACACGCCTCCGCGGCCTCGTCGCGGCGGGGCGGCGGAACCGCGGCGCGGGTCATCATGCGGTCGAGCCGCCGCGCCAGATGATCGAGCCGTTGGTTGATGGCGACGAACCCGTCGTCGTCGATGCGCGAATCCTCGTCATGCGACGATCTCGCGCCGCCCGGTCGCATCCCGGACTCGGCCGCTGTCTCGATGATCGCCGAATTGATCCACTGGCCGAGCGACAGCCCGGAGCGCCGCGCCGCTTCGCGCGCCGTCTCCATCGCGTCCGGCTGCACCCCCTTTATGACGTTCACCGAGCCACCAGGTCTCATGCTCGCAGCCAGTCTTTCGGCGCAGAAGGGCGGAGCCCCGTGGAATCGGATGTCGTTAACGGCGAGCGGGCATTCGACGCGGTCTGCTGCTCTCGAGCGTAGCTTTTCAGAATTACGGTAAAGGACGGGTTAACGCCGGCCCGAAGCGCGGCGCCTGCCGCGGTCGCCGACTCGCCACATGCCGTAGGGGTGGGACGGTATTCGTATAAGTACTTACCCGAGTAACAGCATCGTCGTGACGAAAATGAGCCTTCGGCCTCGAAACGAGCAAGTATGAATACGTATTTGGCTGGTATATCAGCGTATTTTGGCCTTCGCAATGCTCAAACTTCTGGATTTTATCACCCAACGTCACTACAGTAGTTGCCAGAACGGCCCGGCTGCCGGGCTATCGCTCGGTCACTCCGAGCACGGGAACAGCGAGAAGGGGTCTGCGATGTCCAACCAACTCCAATCCAATGCCGCCCGTCAGGATGTGGTGTGGGTCGAGAACCCGGCTGTGCCGGACGCGGTCGCGGTGCCCGCAGCGCCGGTCGAGTTCACCATCAGCGAATTGTCCAGGGAATTCGGCGTGACCTTGCGGACGCTGCGCTTCTATGAGGACAAGGGACTGATCTCCCCGCGGCGCCAGGGCCTGACCAGACTGTACAGCCCGGCCGACCGCGACCGGATCGCGCTGATCCTCAAGGGCAAGAAGCTCGGCTTCATGCTCGGCGAGATCCGCCAGATGGTGGCCGCCGAGGAAGGCCACGGCGACAGCCATGCGCTCAAGCTCAGCCGCGAGAAATGCCTGGAGCAGATCGAGCTGCTCAATCGCCAGCAGGCCGACATCGAGGACGCGCTGGTGGAATTGCGCCAGATCTTCGCCTCGCTGTCCGCCAAGATGATCGACGGCGACAGCGCCCATTGATGCCGGGCAGGGCGGCGCCGCCTTCGGGCGCCGCCGCTGCCGATGGCCATGTCACGACGGGTTCCTCGCCGGCGCCCTGACGCCCACGGTGGCGGGACCTCGATCGGTCGGCTGCCGATCGTGGCGGTCTTGTATTCTCGTTTGAGATTTCTGGTCGGATAGTGCCGGATTGGCGCGCTCCCGCCTCTTTGTGGATTCTGGCTTTACGTTTACGTAAACTGGTGGTAAGAGGTCGCCGCAAGAGATGCGGGGGCCATGCCGCATCCTGCGATTCCGCAACGCACTCGCCAGCCGAAGCCCAGACAATGTCCGACATCGAGCCTCCGGAGCGCCGGGACCGCCGCGATCTCGCGGTGCCCGATCTCGTCGCCGGCTTCGATCGGGATCCGACCGGGGCCGACGTCTTCACCATCCGCGATCTCACCAGGGACCTCGGGGTGAGCGCACGCACGTTGCGGTTCTACGAGGAAAAGGGTCTGGTGGACCCCCGCCGCAACGGCCAGGAGCGGCTCTACAGCCGCCGCGACCGGGCGCGGCTGAAATATGTGCTGATGGGAAAGAGCGTCGGCTTCTCGCTCGAGGAAGTGCGCGAGATGCTCGACCTCTACGACCTCGGCGACGGCCGCGTCACCCAGCTCAACGTGGCGCTGGAAAAATTTCGCGAACGCATCGACCGGCTCGCTCGCCAGAAGTCCGACATCGACCGGGCGATCACCGAGTTGTCACGGGCCTGTCGCGCGGTCGAGGGGATGCTGGCCGTGGCCGCCGAACAGAAGAGTTGAGATTCGAAGGGAGAAACACCATGCCGACCTACAAGGCTCCGGTGGACGAGGTGCTGTTCATCGTCAACGACGTCCTGCACATCGAGCGCTACAACAACCTGCCGGGCTTCGCCGATGCGACGCCCGATCTGATCGAGGCCATCCTCGGCGAGGCGGGGAAATTCTGCGAGCAGGTGCTGACCCCGTTGAACCGGGTCGGCGACACCGAGGGCTGCACCCGCCACCCGGACGGCAGCGTGACCACGCCGACCGGTTTCAAGGCGGCGTTCGCGCAGCTGGTCGAAGGCGGCTGGATCGGCATCTCGGCGCCGACCGAGTACGGCGGCCAGGGCCTGCCGGTGATCGTGACCCAGGCCGTCAACGAGTTCATGGCGTCGTCGAACATGGCGTTCGCGATGTATCCGGGCCTGACGCTCGGCGCGATCGCGGCGCTCGACGCCCACGGCTCGCCCGACCAGAAGCAGACCTATCTGCCGAAGATGATCGCCGGCACCTGGACCGGCACGATGAATCTGACCGAGCCGCAATGCGGCACCGATCTCGGCCTGTTGCGCTCCAAGGCCGTGCCGCAGCCCGACGGCAGCTACAAGATCAGCGGCACCAAGATCTTCATCTCGGCCGGCGAGCACGATCTGTCGGAGAACGTCGTCCACCTGGTGCTCGCCCGCATCGAGGGCGCGCCGGCCGGCATCAAGGGCATCTCGCTGTTCGTGGTGCCGAAGTTCCTGCCCGACGCCGACGGCTCGGCAGGTGCCCGCAATGCCGTCATGTGCGGCTCGATCGAGGAGAAGATGGGCATCCACGGCAACTCGACCTGCGTGATGAACTACGACGGCGCGACCGGCTGGCTGGTCGGCGAGCCGCATCGCGGCATGGCGGCGATGTTCACCATGATGAACGACGCCCGGCTCGGCGTCGGCATGCAGGGGCTCGCCCAGTCCGAGGTCGCCTACCAGAATGCCGCGATCTACGCCCGCGAGCGCCTGCAGGGCCGTTCGATCAGCGGCGTCAAATACCCCGACAAGCCCGCCGACCCGATCATCGTGCATCCCGACGTGCGACGGGGCCTGATGACCATGAAGGCCTTCAACGAGGCCGCCCGCGCCCTGGTGCTATGGACCGCGCTGCGCAGCGACATCGCCCATCGCGACGCCGACGCCAAGGCCCGCCAGGCCGCCGACGACCACATGGGCCTGCTCACCCCGGTCCTCAAAGGCGTGCTCACCGACCTCGGCTTCGCCAACACGGTCGCGGCGCAACAGATCTACGGCGGCCACGGCTACATCGCCGAGCATGGCATGGAGCAGTTCGTGCGCGACGCCCGTATCGCGATGATCTACGAGGGCGCCAACGGCATCCAGGCGCTCGACCTGGTCGGCCGCAAGCTCGGCAAGGACGGTGGACGCGCCGTCACGGCGTTCTTCAACGAGGTCCAGGGCTTCATCAAGGAGCACGCCGGCGACGAGACGATGAAGCCCTACGTGGGCCCGCTCGGCGAAGCGCTCGGACACCTGCAGCAGGCCACCGTGTGGTTCATGCAGAACGCCCTCAAGGCGCCGGACAACGCCGGGGCCGGGTCGACCGACTACATGCATCTGATGGGCCTGGTCGCGCTCGGCTACATGTGGTGCCGCATGGTCGAGGCGGCGCGCAGGAAGATGGCCGACGGCGCCAATGGCGCCGGCTCCCGGCTCGCCGCCAAGCTGGTGACCGGCCGCTTCTTCATGGAGCGTGTCCTGCCGGAGACCGGCGCTCAGCTCGCCCGCATCAAGGCCGGCGCCAACAGCATGATGGAGCTGCCGGCCGACGCCTTCTGAGTGTGCTACCCGTCATAATCTTCAAACAAACAATCCGGAAACGCCCATGGATGCCATCAACGTTCCGCGTGCCGCCTGGATGAGCGAGGATCTCGTCGTCCTCGAGGACCAGGCGCGCCGCTTCATCGCGGCCGAGTTCGTGCCCCATCTCGACCGCTGGAGCGAGGAGGGCATCTACGACCGTTCCGTATGGACGCGGGCCGGCGAGGCCGGCCTGTTGTGCGCCTCGATGCCGGAGCAGTACGGCGGCGCCGGCGGCAGCTTCGCCCACGAGGCGGTGATCGACCGCGAGATCGGCCTGGCGGGCTTCGATTCGTTCGGCGGGTCGCTGCATTCCGGCATCGTTGCCCCCTACATCCTCAAATACGGCACCGAGGAGCAGAAACGGCGCTGGCTGCCGCGGCTGGCGACCGGCGAATTCGTCGGCGCCATCGCGATGTCCGAGCCGGGCGCCGGATCGGACCTGCAGGGCGTGCGCACGTCGGCGCGCAAGAGCGGCAACGGCTATGTGCTCAACGGCTCCAAGACCTTCATCACCAACGGCCAGCACGCCAATCTGATCATCGTGGTCGCCAAGACCGACCCGACGCTCGGCGCCAAGGGGGTGTCGTTGTTCGTGGTCGAGACCGACGATGCCCAGGGCTTCCGTCGCGGCCGCAAGCTGAAGAAGCTCGGGCTGGATTCCGCCGATACCTCGGAGCTGTTCTTCGAGGATGTCCGGTTGCCTGCCGAGGGCCTGCTCGGGACCGAGGAGGGTCAGGGCTTCATCCAGCTGATGACCGAGCTGCCGCAGGAGCGGCTGATCGTCGCGGTCGGCGCAATGGCGATGATCGAACGCGCGCTGGCGCTCACCATCGACTACGTGAAGCAGCGCCAGGCCTTCGGCAAGAGGATCATCGACTTTCAGAACACCCAGTTCGAGCTCGCCGAGTGCAAGACCGAGGCGACGGTCGCGAGGGTGTTTCTCGATCACTGCATCGGCCGCCATCTCGAGCACGCGCTCGACACCACCACGGCCTCGATGGCCAAGTACTGGCTGACCGACCTGCAGGGAAAGGTCGTCGACCGCTGCCTGCAGCTGTTCGGAGGCTATGGCTACATGGACGAATATCCGATCTCGCGGATGTACCGCGACGCCCGGGTGCAGCGCATCTATGCGGGCACCAACGAGATCATGAAGGTGCTGATCGCACGCAGCCTGTAAGAGACAGATAACGCAAAAGGAGAGAGCTCATGGCCGACGCATTCATCTATGATCACGTCCGCACGCCGCGCGGACGCGGCAAGCAGGACGGTTCCCTGCACGAGGTCACGGCGCTCAACCTCGCCGCCCAGGCGCTCGGGGCGTTGCGCGATCGCAACGAGCTCGACACCGCTCTGGTCGACGACGTGGTGCTCGGCTGCGTCGATCCGATCGGCGAGGCAGGCGGCGACATCGCGCGCGCCGCGGCGCTGACCGCCGACTACGGCAACGCGGTGCCGGGCGTGCAGATCAACCGGTTCTGCGCCTCCGGGCTCGACGCCGTCAACTTCGCCGCCGCGCAGGTGATGGCGGGCCAGCACGACATGACGATCGGCGGCGGGGTGGAGTCGATGAGCCGCATCGGCATCGGCGCCTCCGGCGGCGCCTGGCCGATGGATCCCTCGATCGCCGTGAAGACCTATTTCATGCCGCAGGGCATCTCGGCGGACCTGATCGCCACCAAGCACGGCTTCTCGCGCGACGACGTCGACGCCTATGCGGTCGAGAGCCAGAAGCGGGCGGCGGCATCGTGGGCCGAGGGACGCTTCAAGAAGTCGGTGACCCCGGTCAAGGACGTCAACGGGCTCACGATCCTCGCCAAGGACGAGCACATGCGGCCGACCACGACCATGCAGTCGCTGGCGCAGCTGCAGCCCTCCTTCGTGCAGATGGGCGAGCTCGGCGGCTTCGATGCGGTCGCCGTTCAGGCCCACCCGGAGGTCGAGGCGGTCATCCACGTGCATCATGCCGGCAACTCGTCGGGCATCGTTGACGGCGCCGCCGCGGTGCTGATCGGCAACAAGAAGGCGGGTCGACGCGCCAGCCTGCAGCCGCGTGCCCGGATCAAGGCTTTCGCCAATATCGGCTCGGAGCCGGCGATCATGCTCACCGGCCCGGTCGACGTGACCAAGAAGGTGCTGAAGAAGGCCGGCATGGCGCTGTCCGATATCGATCTGTTCGAGATCAACGAGGCTTTCGCCTCGGTGGTGCTGCGCTACTTGCAGGCGTTCGGGCTCGATCCCGCCAAGGTCAATGTCAATGGCGGCGCCATCGCGATGGGTCATCCGCTCGGCGCCACCGGGGCGATGATCCTCGGCACCGTGCTCGACGAGCTGGAGCGGCGTGATCTGTCGACTGCGCTGGTGACCCTGTGCATCGGCGCCGGCATGGGCACCGCCACCATCATCGAGCGGGTGTGACACACGCCATGCCGCATGAATCGAGGAGGAACTCATGACATTCCACAACTTCAAGCTCGACATCGACGCCGACGGCATCGCGCTCGTCACCTGGGACATGCCGAACCGGTCGATGAACGTGATCGACCAGAAGGTCACCGACGAGATCAAGGAGATCGTCGAGAAGGTGGCGACCGATGCCGCCATCAAGGGCGCGGTCATCACCTCGGCCAAGGATACGTTCTGCGCCGGCGCCGACCTGACCATGCTGGAGACGCTGGCCGGCACTTTCGGCTCGATGGTCAAACAGCAGGGCCAGGAGGCGGCGACCGCCTATCTGTTCGAGGAGAGCCGCAAGCTGTCGCTGATCCTGCGACGGCTGGAGACCTGCGGCAAGCCGTGGGTCGCGGCGATCAACGGCACGGC
>JBEKZK010000460.1:0-4581 GCA_049509935.1 Xanthobacteraceae bacterium
GAACAACGAGGAGAAGCATGCTCTTACGATCGCTCGCGATCCTGTCGTGTGCCCTGTCATTCGCGGCCCCCGCCGGGGCGGCCCCGTGCGGCGGCGATTTCAACGCCTTCCTGGCCGCCATGGGCCGCGAGGCCGCGGCCTCCGGCGTCTCGCGAACGGTGGTGGACAGTGCGTTTGCCGGTCTCACGCCGGACGGCGCGGTGCTCGCCTTCGACCGCCGCCAGCGCGGCATGTTCCACAGCAAGAGTTTTGAGGACTATGCCTCGACCCGCGTGATCCCGGCCCGCCTCAGCCGCGCCAGGCAGCTGATGCAGCGCCACGCCGCGCTGCTCGCGCGCATCGAGCGCCAGTTCGGCGTGCCGGCGACGCTGCTGATGGCCATCTGGACGCTGGAGAGCGACAACGGGTCGGGCGACATGGGCCGGCTGCCGGTGATCCGCACCATCGCCACTCTCGCCCACGACTGCCGCCGCAGCGAGCTGTTCCAGACCGAGCTCATCGCCGCGCTGCAGATCGTCCAGCGCGGCGATCTGCCCCAGCGCGACCTGATCGGCGCCTATGCGGGCGAGATCGGGCAGACGCAGTTCCTGCCGTCCTCGTACATCAAATACGGCGTCGACTACGACGGCAACGGGCACATCGACCTGCGGCACAGCGTGCCCGACGTGCTCGCCTCGACGGCCAATCTGCTGAAGACCAACGGCTGGCAGGCTGGCGCACCGTTCGGCGAGGGCACCGCAAACTTCGAGGTCATGCGCGAGTGGAACCGGTCGGTGGTGTACCGCAAGACCATGGTTCTGTTCGCCGAGCGGCTCGGGGGGCAGTGACGCGCCACTACTTGATCCCGAGCGAGCTCGGCGGTGGCCCGATGCCATCCATCGGGGCGAGCTGCTCGACCGGATTGCCCGGACGCTCGACATGGAGCTGCGGCCCCGGGTTGTTGAACTGCGGCGTCACCGGCGGCGGCGGCAGCATCATCGGCGGGACCGAGGGTCGCGGGCTCATCTGCGCTTGAAACGACGCCGGCGCCGACAGTGCGGGTTGCGATGCCAGCAGCCCGACCGCGATGCAGATGATCGTCGCCCTGGCGGCAACCGGCCTCGAAGGCTGTGGTCTCATGATGGATACCGACATCTCGATGTCTCCTCGTGGACTGCCCTGCCGTTGAGATGGGTTGCGGCGCCGGTCATGTCATCCTCCGGCGGCGATTTGCAGCACATCACGAATCGGGGAACATTGGTCGCCCTGCGGCGCTTGCGGTCCAGACCGACGGCGGGCTGCTCCGAGCCCGGCCCGGGCGTGGACACCACGACATTCGCTTCCTCGAACGGCAGAAAGCACCATGATACGCACCGCCACGCTCCTGCTCGCGGCGATTTTCTCGGCGCCAATGGCGGCGCAGGCACGATGTGTCACCGATATCCGCGCGCCGAAGTCGCTCGGTCCGGTGTTCTTCTCCTTCGAAAAGCGGGAAAAGAACCCCGACGACCACGTCTTCCTGATCCTGGGGAAGAAGAACGTCGGTGATCACATCACGCCCGCCGATGTCGTGGTCGTCATCGAGACCATCGCGGCCGTTCAAGTCGACGGACTTGGTGCGGTGCCGGCCGCAGTGGAAGTCAAACCGTCGAGCACGGGCAAATTGACCGAAATCGTCGACCATCGGGGCGAAACCATCCATCCGGGAGATGTCGTCGCCCGCATGGACTGCAACTAAGCATGTCCCGGCCGAAGCCTGCCGTCGGGCTTGACCCGAGGGCGGACCCGGTTCGCCGCTCAAGGACAGCGCAAACAAGGGAATCTACGGCGCTTTCCGGGTCGAGGCGCCTGCAACGATTCACTTCGACCGGAAAGCGCTGTAGCGCCGACAAGGCAATCCAAAGCGCTTGCCGGGGTCGAGGCGCTGCAACGAGCGCCGCGGCCTCCACCGGCGCACCAGCCGCTCGCCCGACAGGTCCGGCGCCTCTGTGAGGTCGTTCACACTGATCCGGCCCCGATGGGAGTATGAACAGACTTGCGATCGGTGATTGTGGATCGCCCTCGCCGCACGGACGCCTTGGCGGCCGCGCGCCCGCAACTCGAACCATCGGAGCAAAGTGATGGCGAACAAGTTTACCCTCAAGGGAGACCAGGTCGAAATCGACTATACGATCGGTGCCAATCCGTCGTTCCCGGCACTGACCTACAAGGACGGAACCACGACCAAGAGCTTCAAGCCCAACGAGATCACCACGCAATCGACGGCGCTCGGCTCGCTGGTCTCCATCCCGCTGCTCAAGACCGTCGATACCGGCGGCGAGACCTTCGGCTTCTTCCTGCCGGATCTCGACGTTCCGCGGGGGCAGACCGCGACGTTCACGACCGCCGGCGTCGACGAAACATTCGGCGGGCCGAATTCGATCCCGCGGCGTCCGACCACGTGGCGGGCTTACGTGCTGCAGGGTACGGCGCAGACCGTCATCGTGCCGCTCGATCAGGCCAAGGCGAGCTGATCACACGGCGATCCGGCCCCGAGCACGTTCCGATCAGGATCGGCCGTGACGCGCTCGGGGGATCGTCGCATGTGCTCCCGGCTCATGCGCCGGTCTTCGCGTTCGACGTCGTCGAACCGCTGCTCATCCCCGACCAGGCCTGCGACAACCTTTCGCCGGGACAGCGCCGGCGACCGGCGAGTGCGACGGGATGCCGTTCGTCACTGCTGACACTTTCCACGCATTGCCTGAAGCTGCTGCTGTGTCCCTGATTTGATCCTCCTCCGCGCAAATAGGAGCATAATAGGCATAATAGGGGTCTGACCCCATTTTTCCCTGCCATTTTTCCCTGCATTTTTCCTCTGTGAGCAAGTCCGGCGTTCAGCCGGTTTGCAGCAAGTCCGGGCAATCGCCCGCAATTTCCGGGCGGCATCAGCCGGCGCCGACGGTTACTTTCCAACACGTCGAGCCCGCCGCAGCCGAACCGGCGGGCGATTCCGGGAACAACTCGAAGCGGACGTGGTTGATTCGTCCAGGCACGAGGGCGCCCGGGGCTCACGATCGGCGCGAGGCGCCGGTGGGACTGAATTGTCCGGCGAGCGGTGCGCCGACACCGAGCATTGGAGCAGGCAATGGACGATGATGACGACAGATGCTGCCGATTCACCCGGCGCACGGTGCTGGAGAGCGGAACTGCCGCCACCGCCGCGCTCATGCTGAGCCGCTTTCCCGCGGTCGCGCTTGAGGAAGGCCGGCCGCAGGACGGGACGGCGCCGGCCGCGGTCGAGGCTGCTCTCGTCAAGGTCGAGCTCCAGGTCAACGGGCGGTCCCGTGCGCTCGAGCTCGATTCGCGCACCAGCCTGCTCGACGCGCTGCGCGAGCACCTCGGGCTGACCGGATCCAAGAAGGGCTGCGACCACGGCCAGTGCGGCGCCTGCACGGTGCTGCTGGACGGCCGCCGCATCAATGCCTGCCTGACGCTTGCGGTCATGCACGACGGCCAGGCGATCACCACGATCGAGGGCCTGGCGGACGGCGAGACGCTGCATCCGCTGCAGGCGGCGTTCATCGCCCACGACGGGTTCCAGTGCGGCTATTGCACCTCGGGCCAGATCTGCTCCGCCGCCGGCATGCTCGCCGAGAGCCGCGCCGGCATGCCGAGCTTCGTGACCGAGGATCTGGCGCAAGGCCGCCCGGAGCTCACCGACGCCGAGATCCGCGAGCGCATGAGCGGCAACATCTGCCGCTGCGCCGCCTATCCGAACATCGTCGCCGCCATCAGACACGTTGCGGGAACGCCGACATGAAGGCCTTCAGCTACGAGCGCGCCGACACGGCCGCGCATGCCGCCGCCCTGTCCGCGAGGCCGGGCGCGAAGATCATCGCGGGCGGAACCAACCTGCTCGACCTGATGAAGCTGCAGGTGGAAACGCCGACGCGGCTGATCGACGTCAACCGCCTTCCGCTCGACCGGATCGAGGACACCGACGGTGGCGGCCTGCGGATCGGCGCCATGGTCCGCAACAGCGACCTCGCCGCCGATGCCCGCGTGCGCCGGCGCTATGGAGTGCTGAGCCGGGCGCTGCTGGCGGGCGCCAGCGCCCAGCTGCGCAACAAGGCCACCACCGGCGGCAACCTGATGCAGCGGACACGCTGCGGCTATTTCTACGACATCACCAAGCCATGCAACAAACGCGACCCGGGCTCGGGCTGCGCGGCGCTGGCCGGCTTCAACCGCATGCATGCGGTGCTCGGCGCCAGCGACCAATGCATCGCCACGAACCCGTCCGACATGGCGGTCGCGATGCGGGCGCTCGACGCCACGGTCGAGACCGTCGATGCCGCGGGCGCCACCAGATCCATTCCGATCGCCGACTTCCATCGTCTTCCCGGCAGCACGCCGCAGGTCGAGACCGATCTGCAGGCCGGCGAGCTCATCACCGCCGTCACCCTGCCGCCGCCGCCTCCGGGCATACAGATCTATCGCAAGGTCCGCGACCGGGCATCCTATGCGTTCGCGCTGGTCTCGATCGCCGCGATCGTGGACGCCGCCGGCGGCCGCATCGGTATGGCGCGCCTCGCCTTCGGCGGCCTCGCGCCAAAGCCCTGG
>JBEKZK010000461.1:0-4580 GCA_049509935.1 Xanthobacteraceae bacterium
CGTCGATCAGGGCATGCCAGGTCGACCCTGCGTAGTTTCCGAGCCTGTTGCGGCGATTGCCCCGCCGTCATCATCGCGCCCGCACACAAAGACTGGCGCGCGTGGAACCGATCCTGGCGTCGATCGGTTGGGGTGAGGCGCAAATCGTATCCGGCGCTGGCGAACATCCCGATGGAATCATGACGTCATTGGCCAACGCGGACGCGCCGGTGATTCCCGCCAGCCGGAGCGGGTTCCGCCCCGCCTCCCTCGACGCAATCAACTTTCTGCTCGCGGACGTCCGTGGCGCGCTGGGGCCCTATCTCAACGTGTTCCTGGTCACTCAGCAGCATTGGAGCCAGTCCCAAGTCGGCCTGGTGACGACGTTCGGAGGACTGATCGGGCTCGCGGTGCAGACGCCGATCGGCGCCGCGATCGACGAGACCCGCGCCAAGCGCGGAGCGATCGTCCTGGCGCTCGCCGTGCTCGGCATCGGTGCTGTCGTCATCTTCGCCTGGCCGACCTTCTGGCCGGTCGCGATCGCCAACAGCCTGATGGCGATCGTCGGCGACGTCTTCGGTCCGGCGATCGCGGCCCTGACCCTCGGCCTCTACGCGCGCAGACAGCTGGCCAGACGGATGGGGCGAAACTCGGCCTTCGACCATGCGGGCAACGTCGCGATCGCGCTGGTGGCGGCCGCCGTCGGCTATGCGCTCTCGCAGCGTGCCGTCTTCCTGCTGGTGCCGGTCTTCGCCTTGCTGGCGGGCGTCGCGGTGCTGTCCATCCCAGCCAAGGCGATCGATCTCGACCGGGCGCGAGACCTCGACCGGAACCCCGATGCGCCGGCGGCCGGCCCGGCGGGCTACGGCATCCTGCTCGAGTCGCGGCCGCTGGCCGTCTTCGGCCTGTGCGTCATGCTGTTCCATCTCGCCAACGCGGCCCTGCTGCCGCTGGTCGGCCAGAAGCTCGCCGCCGCGCATCCCGAAGCGGCGACCGCCATGATGTCGGCCTGTATCGTCGCCGCCCAGGCAGTCATGCTGCCGATCGCCCTGCTGGTCGGACACACCGCCGACACCTGGGGACGCAAGCCGCTGTTTCTCGCCGGGTTCGCCATCCTGCCGCTGCGCGCGGTGCTCTACACATTCTCCGACAACAGCGTCTGGCTGATCGGCGTCCAGGTGCTCGACGGCGTCGGCGCCGGCATCTTCGGCGCCCTCACGCCGCTGGTGATCGCCGATATCATGCGAGGCAGCGGGCGCTACAATCTTGCGCTCGGCGCCGTCGCCACGGCGCAGGGGATCGGCGCCTCACTGAGCGGACTGGCTTCAGGCGTCATCGTCGATCATTTCGGCTACAGCGCCGCCTTTCTGGCGGCCGGCGCGGCGGCGTCCGTGGCCCTCGCCGTCTTCGCCCTCTGGATGCCGGAGACGGCCGAGCCGGGAACGGTATCGCCGGCTCGCTCGATTTGACGAGCTACCGCCGCACCAGCGAGAAGGCGAAGGACCGACCGAGCTTCTGCGCGTAGGCCAGCTTGATCCAGAACAGCGCGAGCTGCTCGAGCATGCGCGCGGCCGTCAGCGCGCCGGCGTCGATCGCCTCGAAGCCCAGCTCCTCGGCGAGCTTTGCAACGATCGTCTTGGCCTCGGCATCGTCGCCGGCCATCGGCATCATCGGTTTGGCCGCAAAGGCGCCCGCCTTCGCCATGTTCTCCGCGCCCGTGGTGTTGAAGGCCTTGACCAGCCGCGCACCCGGCGCCAGCCGGGCGACGGTCTCGCCGCCCGAGTCGGTGGGCCCCAGCGCCAGCTCGAGACCGGGGGTGAGCGGGTTCGTGGCGTCGATCACGATCTTGCCCGACAGCGAGCCGGCCGCCTGAACGGCTTCTGACACCGCCGTCCATGGCACCGCGAGGACGATCAGATCGGCGCTCGCCGCCTGGTTCAGCGCGACGACGGGGAAACCTTCCGCCGCCACCTCCGCACTTTTGGCGCTCCCCGCCCGCAGCGCAAAGCTTACGTCGTGGGTCGTGCGCCATCCGGCCGCCAAGGCACGCCCGACATTTCCCGCACCGATGATCGTGATCCGCATGGCCCTCTCCGTTCGGCTCGAACCGATGAAGCGGTGGTGAGTTTAGCAACAGCCGGAAAGCCTGTCGAAAGGCGTGCCTGCAACGCCCGCAACCCCAAAGCGCGATCCCACGTGCACTCGCTTCGTACCCGCCTCCTCGGCCTCTGGGTCCTCTCGCTCGCTGCCTGCGTTGCGGTGGGGGTCCTCCTGGTGCGGCTGTCCGAGCAGACCACGGCGGCGCAGGTTGCGCGCGCCGAAGCGGTCGTCGCCCGTGCGTGCGATCTCATCCGCGACCGTTACGCGTTCTACGCGGCGGGATGGAAAGGGCCGGTCCGGCCGCTCGACGACGCCGGTCTGCGGCACGATCTTGCCGACGCGGTGGGGCTCGCGCTCTCCGGCGAGGACGGCGTCGAGGGGGGAATCTGGCAGACCGGGGCCGGACCGCTCGCCTACGCATTCCCGACCTATCCGGGGAGCGGCACCAAGACCGACCTGCCCGCTGCGGAACGCGATCAGATCCAGCAGGTCAATGCCCAGGCCGCCCGGGACGAGCAGGCGGCCGAGCGGACGACGGCGACGCGCACCCAGACCCTTCTGCTGCGCGCCTGTCCGCTGTCCGGTCCGATTCCGGGCCTCACCGCATGGGCCATGATCCGGGTGCAGTCGGCCGCCGGGCTCGGGCAGCTGAAGCTGGGCCTCGGAATCCTGCTGCTGCTCATGGTCGCCATGTCGGCCTGGCTCGGCCGCATGGTCGCGGTGTGGGCCGGCCACGTGCGGAGCATCGAGGCCGAGCTGTCCCGCACGACGGCGCCCGGAGTTCCGGCGGTCTCGCCGACCGGAGAGCGGGAGCTCGATCGCATCATCGAGGCCCTCAACGAGGCGGGTCGACGCCTGGTGGCGGCGCGGGCGCAGGCGGACGCGCTGTCGGCGCGCATCCAGCGCGCCGAGCGTCTCGCCGGGCTCGGGCGCGTGGCGGCTGGAGTCGCCCACGAGATCCGCAATCCCATCGCGGCGCTTCGCCTCCAGGGGGAGAACGCGCTCGCCGGCGACGAAGCGCGCCGACGCGACGCCATCGGAGACATGCTCGGTCAGGTGGATCGCCTGGACGGCCTTGTCGCCGAGCTGCTGGCGATGACGCAGCGGCAGGATCCGCGGCCGAAGCGCACCGACCTCGCAAAGCTGCTCGAGGAATGCACCGACCGGCATCGCGCCCAGGCGATGGCGTGCGGGGTCCGCGTCATCGCCGCGTCCGGCGTGCGCTCGGCCGTGATCGACCCCGACATGATCACCCGCATCCTCGACAATCTCGTCCTCAATGCCATCCGGCATGCATCCGAAGGCGGCCTCGTGGCGTTGTCTGCCCGCATGGACCGTGACGTGCTGATCATCACGGTCGAGGACACCGGCGCCGGCGTTCCGCCCGAGATGCGGGACCGACTGTTCGAGCCCTTCGTCACCGGGCGGCCGGACGGCACCGGCCTCGGCCTCGCGATCGCCCGCGAGCTCGCCGACGCGCACGGTGGCCGGGTGCTGCTGCGCCGGCCGGGAGGCGAGACGGAGGGCGAGGGAGCGATCTTCACCTTGGAGCTTCCGATGACGGAGCGCGCATGCCGAGGATCCTGATCATCGACGACGACGACGCGCTCCGGGCGGCCCTGGCCACCTCCCTGTCGGACCTCGGGCATGAAACCGCGCAGGCTGCCGACGGTCCGCTGGGGCTCGCGTGGCTGCGGGCGAACCGGGCGGATGCCGTGCTGCTCGACTTGCGAATGCCGCGAATGGACGGGCTCGAGGTGCTCCGCCGCATCCTCGAGCCCGCCGAGGCGCCACCGGTCGCGGTCCTGACCGCGGTGTCGACCGCCGAGAACACCATCGAGGCGATGCGGATCGGTGCGGCCGACCACCTCACCAAACCGATCGGCCGCGCCGACCTCGCGGCCCTCCTTGCGCGCATGCTGCCGTCCGCGGATGCGCGACCCCTGGCCGAGCCGACGACGCCGCCGGTGGACGGACTCATCGGAACGAGCACGGCGATGCGCGAGGTGCACAAGGCGATCGGCATGCTGGCCGACAGCGAGGCGACGGTGCTCATTCTCGGCGAGACCGGCACCGGCAAGGAGGTGGTGGCGCGCGCCATGCACCGCCACGGACGTCGCGCCGCAAAGCCCTTCGTGCCGGTCAATTGCGCCGCCATCCCGGCCGAGCTGCTGGAAAGCCAATTGTTTGGTCACGTCCGTGGTGCATTCACCGGAGCGGTGGCGGACCGGGCGGGCTTCTTCCGCGAGGCCGACGGCGGCGTCCTGTTCCTCGACGAGATCGGCGACATGGACCTGACGCTTCAGGCCAAGCTGCTGCGCGTGCTGCAGGAGCGGGTGGTGACGCCGGTCGGCGGCCGTTCGCGGCCGGTCGACGTCCGGGTGATCGCGGCGACGCATCGCGACCTGCGCGAGGCGGTGCGTGCCGGCACTTTCCGCGAGGATCTCTATTATCGCCTGGGCGTCGTACCGCTGCCGCTGCCGCCGCTGCGCGAGCGCCTC
>JBEKZK010000462.1:0-4576 GCA_049509935.1 Xanthobacteraceae bacterium
GAATCCCGTAAGGTTAATATTTGAATTTTTGCAGCCGGACGGGACAAGTACCATAGCGTCACCGGCATTTCCAGCGAGACGCTAGCGCGCTCGCCGTGACCTCCTCGGGGTAATTGAGGTCCAAAATGAGCCCGCGCAGGGGGGACGACGTCATGCAGATCGATTGCAGGCTGCCCGACGCTTCGACGAAGGACGTCGGGACCGCCCTCGCTCAGCCCCCGGACGGAGCCCTGATCGTGGCCATCGCGGCGGGGGACACCTGCGCCATGCGGGTGCTGTATGTCCGGCACAATGTGGGCCTCTACCGTTTCATCGTGCGCCTGACGCGGGACAGGTCGATGGCGGAGGACCTCGTCAGCGAGGTGTTCCTGGACGTGTGGCGAAACGCCGGCGGCTTCGAGCACAGGTCCAAGGTTTCTACGTGGCTGCTCGGGATCGCCCGCCACAAGATAGGCTCGGCCTTCCGGCATCGCGCCGACTCCCACCTCGACGAGCGTTTCGCGGCGACGATCGAGGACCCTGCCGACGACCCCGAGCGGGCTCTGGACAAGCAGGATCGCAGGGCGGTGTTTCGGCGATGCCTGGCCGGGCTGTCGCCGGCCCATCGGGAGATCATCGATCTCGTCTACTATCACGACCAGTCGGTCGAGGATGTCTCGGAAGTCCTCGGCATCCCCCCGCCAGCACCGTCAAGACCCGCATGCACTACGCACGCACTCGGATGGCGGAATTGCTCGAGGAAACCGGGAATCGACTTGGCCTGGGCGTCGCCGCGCGGCGCGCGGGCCGAACGACGCGACACGTCATCGCGTCGTCGCCCGCCGCCACCCTCGCCGTCACTGGTCCGGGCGGCATTGAACTGATCTGGCTCGAACGCCAACCATGCTCACAATGCCAATGCGGCGCTCGACGCCTTTACGCGGCAGGGCGGAGCGGCCGTGCCGGGCTGTCGGCCGTTGGTCCTGCGGCCGGGACAACCGTGCCGACGGCAGCTCACCAAACAGCTCACGGTACTCGACCGAAAAGCGGCCCAGCTCCCAGAAGCCGCAGTCGGTGGCGATCCCGGTCACGGTCGCGGTTGACGGGGTCCCCACGACGAGCGCGCGGTGTGCCATGTGCATGCGGCGCAGCCACAGATATCGGATCACGCCCATGCCCAGATACTCGCGGCAGCAGGCGCGAAGCGTGCGTTCCGATGCGCCGGTCGCCGCGCAAATCTCCGCCACGTACACGGGCCGGCCCCGATGCTCGGCCAGGAAGCTCTCGAGCTTCGCCATGACGGCCGCGTGATGACGGGTGCCGACGGTCGGCCCGACGGGCGTACCCTCGGTCAGGCACATGACCATCGCGTGAACGAGCGCATGGTCGATCTCCCGAGCAACCTCCGGGTGCAACAGTTTGGCCGGCGCGGCTCTGGCCAGTCGCTCCACCCGCTGGTGGAAGCTCAACAGCCTCGACATGACCGCAGGGCTCGGCCGGATCTTGTACGCGTGCGAGGGCGCGACCAGGTCGCGACCCGCCATGGCGTTCCCGGCAGCGGCGAGATCGTCCAGCGCCAGCGACATGGATCCCCACCGGCACGGCGCCTCGGTCCGATTGTGCATGGAGCCCGCGTTGACGATAACGTCGCTTCGAGCGACGACGATGCCACACTGATGACTCTCCGGCTGATGTGCGGCGGTGACGAAGCTGATCGCCGCCCGCCCGGCGCTCACCGCGCCATGAATGATCCGCGGCAGCGTCTCGCGGCCGCGCTGGATCCACAGCCGGGGCAGGTCGATTTGCGTCAGCTCGGCGCGAAAATCACCTCTCGCCGTGACGAGCACCTCAATCTCCGCGCCGCGGAGATTCATCTGGTATGAATAGGGGTCCGTGAACGCAAACGTTCGGATCCCGACCATAACGCGAAACCTTCACCCATGGCGACTGGTTGATTCAACGACTTAGTGGAGCCAGCCGCAACCGTCGGCCGCATTGATCCAGATCAAAAATTATGTCAGCCTTCGGACATTTCGGCAAAGCGGCGCCATGGGGCGCTGGCTCGCGATCGCCCCGAATATTTGGTTTGCTCTCGCAATTTGATTTGGATCACAGCATCCATCGACGACCTGTGTCCGGATACTGTCCAGCCTTCTCGGTCATAGTGAACCGCTGGTCCGGCGTTCAGGGAGAGAAGCAATGAGAATTATGCTGACGGCAGTGGCGCTGACGGCGGTCCTGGTTTCGACGAACGCACAGGCGCAGGGCGTGAACCTGAGCGGCCGGTGGCAATGCGCGGTGAATTGTCTCGGCGCGCCGGGCAGCTTCGCGTACATCACGCAATACGGCTGGCAGCTCAATGTGGTAAGCGATGCCGATCAGCCGTCGCGAGCCTGGGTCGAATATCCCGGCCGCATCTGGGTCGAGCCCGCGAACCAGGGCGCGATCTATTCGCCCGACGGCTCGACGCTGCAGTTCGACCGCGGAACGATCTGGCAGCGCGCTCCCGACATGGCGCCCGCGTACCTTCCCCGGCGCCACCAGTAGAGAGAGCCGAGCGGTCCGCCAACTCCTGTATCTGAGTTCGGTTATTGATGGATGACGAGCAGACCCAGATACGTCGATGTCGCGTGCCCTTCCTGATTCCCCTTGATCCACTTCAAGGAGCTCTGGACGCCTTCCACTGTGTGATGCTGCACCAATCAGCCGCAGAGAGGCCCAAGTCATGTCGACCAACACCAGGATCAGCCGTCGGGTGCTGCTCTCGGCTCTCGCGTTGCTTCCGGCGGTCGAGGGATCGCTGCTTCCCGTGCCGGTGCGGGCGCAGATTGCGGTGTCGAGCAACCCCCTGACGTCGTGGAACGACGGCGCGAATAAACGAGCGATCATCGATTTCGTCGCGCGCGTCACGCAGCAGGGCGGACCGGGTTTTGTGCCGCCCGACCAACGGATCGCGACTTTCGACAACGACGGGACCTTGTGGGTGGAACATCCGATGTACACCCAGCTGGCTTTCGCGCTCGACCGTGTAAAGGCATTGGCGGCTCTGCATCCGGAATGGAGCAGCACGCAACCTTTCAAGGCGGCGCTCGAGGGGGACATGAAAACCCTCGCCGAGTCGGGCGAGCACGGGATGGCGGAGCTGGTCATGGCGACCCATGCCGGAATGACCACTGAGGAATTTGAGAAGATCGTCACCGACTGGCTTGCCACCGCGCGCCATCCGAGGTTCAAGCGCCCATACACCGAGCTCGCATACCAGCCGATGATCGAGTTGCTCGTCTATCTGCGCGCCAACGGGTTCGAAATATTTATCGTGTCGGGTGGTGGCGTCGAGTTCATGCGTCCGTGGACCGAGCGGGTCTACGGCGTGCCGCCGCAACAAGTCCTGGGATCGTCGATCAAGACGCGGTTCCAGATGCGCGACGGCAGGCCGGAGCTCTTCCGGCTGCCGGAGCTCAATTTTATCGATGACAAGGCTGGCAAGCCGGTCGGCATCAATGAGTTCATAGGCCGCCGTCCGATTGCGGCATTCGGCAATTCCGACGGCGATCTCCAAATGCTGCAATGGACGACTATGTCAGGTGGTACAAGCCTCGGCCTGATTGTCCATCACACCGACGAGGTACGCGAATACGCCTACGACCGGGACACCCCCTTCGGTCGCCTCGACAAAGCCCTCGACGCCGCAGCCATAAACAAATGGGTCGTGGTCGACATGAAGAACGACTGGAACCGTGTCTTCGCGTTCGATTGATGACAATCCGATCGCCGTGCCACCTCCAGGCGTCGGTAGTGGCAATAGGGAGATCCAGGCGATCCTCCGGCTCCGTACTCGAGTACCGCCTCTGATCGATCACGAGCAAACCCAGACGCGCTGATGCATCCATCCCAATTGCGTGCGGATTGCCCTGATCTGGTAGCAGCCGGGTACCCAAGGCGGCAGGAAACCAGGCGTCAACAGGAATGGCGGTCCGCCGAGGTCGGGGATCTCGGAGTCCCAAGGGACCGTGACGTATCCCCGGTCCCTCTTCCTGTGGCCCGCCTCCGAGTCCGTAGTCGCGATGACGATGCCGAGTACCGCGCCGGCGGCGATTGCGATGATGGATCGACGTAACATCAGGGTCTCCGGCTCGGGGCGACACGACATGAGAAGGTCAACCTTGCTCGGCAGCGTCCCGCTCGTCCACAGTCGCGCTCACGATGCTGCGCGTAATACCTTTCGTGACGATGCAATAGGACGACTCCGTTTCCAAAATGTTGACGTTTTGTAGACTCTTTATGTTATCGACGAGGAGACCGCCATCACGGCAATGCCGCTCCTTTGGAGAGACGCTTTCGGCCACCGTACGACCAGCCTCGCTTCAGGCGGAGCCTGCATACAGGACGGACTGAGCTTGATCAAAATCAAGGCTCCGTCAGTATCCAGACTTCGAGAATTTATTTATTCGATCCGTGCCGAATTTGCATAGCCCCGACACCGTCGTCCCGTCCAATGTCGGCTGCCGGATGGGAGCACCCTTCAGCATCCGCGCGGCGCGCGCATCCCTCGCGACGCTTTGGAGGAGGCAGTGGTGGCCAATCCATCAGTCCGAAT
>JBEKZK010000463.1:0-4573 GCA_049509935.1 Xanthobacteraceae bacterium
CGCCGCGCTATCGACATCGATTTCCTCGTCGATGAAGGTGTCATCGATGCCGAGGATCGCGATCTATTCTGGTTTGCCGAGACCGCCGAGGAGATCTGGAATGGTATCCTGCACTGGCACGACGCGAGCGGGAGGCCGTTGCATGGGACACCATGACGGCGACCTGGGCTCCGTGGCGGCTGCCCGCGGTACCAATCCGGTTGGGATCGACCAATAAAAGGGAGCGTGAGCTGAAAATATCTTTCCATGGAGCGGACCGCGGTGTCACCGGTTCCTGTCATCTGGTCGAATGTGCCGGCAAGCGCATCCTGATCGACTGCGGACTATACCAGGGTGGCCGCGAGCTGGATGAGGAAAACGCCGAACCCTTTGGCTTCGATGCCGCTGGCATCGACTATGTGTTGCTGACCCATGCTCATCTCGATCATTGCGGGCGTCTGCCTCTGCTGGCCAAGCGAGGCTTTCGCGGCGAGATCATTGCGACGGCGGCGTCGCGCGAGCTGGCGCGGCTGGTCATGCTGGATGCGGCCCATCTTCTGGAGGAGGATGCGCGCCACCGCGCGCGCCGAGGCGGGCACGGGGTCGTGAACTACGATGGCAAGCCGCTCTATTCCATACTTGACGCACTGAACTGTCTCGACAGTTTCGGACGGACGGCGGCTTATTCGGAAGTTCTCGAGATCAGCCCGGGCGTGAGTGCCAGTTTCATCGATGCGGGTCACATTCTAGGATCGGCCAGCATCTTCCTGCAGCTTTCAGAACGAGGCCGCTCGACCAGTGTGCTGTTTTCGGGTGACCTCGGCAATGCCGGGCGGGAGCTGCTGCGCGGTCCTGAGACGCCGCCGCGCGCCGAGAATGTGGTGATGGAGACCACCTATGGCGACCGCCTGCACAAAGCCCTGGGCCCATCGATCGATGAGCTGTTTGATGCCATCGGCGATACTTTCAAACGCGGCGGCAACGTTATCATTCCCACCTTCGCGCTGGAGCGCGCGCAGGAGCTGCTATATTTCCTGCGCGACGGCATCTCTCGCGGGCGGCTCGCAAAATCGACACAAGTGTTTCTCGACTCGCCGATGGCGATTTCGGCCACCGAAATATTCCGGCGCCATCCTGAGTGCTTCGGGCCTGTGATCGCGCAACTTTTTCAGGACGGTCAGGATCCGTTCGATCTGCCGGGGCTGCATTTCACACGGGAAGCCGCCGAGTCCGCGGCGCTGAACAATATTCAGGGCGGCGCCATCATCATGGCCGGCTCGGGCATGTGTACCGGTGGCCGCGTTCGCCATCACCTGCAACACAATCTGGATCGCAGCAATTCGTCCATTGTGTTCGTCGGCTACGCCGCCACCGGGACGCTGGCACGCCAGATCATCGACGGCGCGAAACAAGTGCTTATTTTCGGGGAAGAGGTTGCGGTGCGGGCCCGCATCTATACCATCAACGGGTTCTCGGCCCACGCCGACCAGGCTGAATTGCTGGCCTGGCAAAAACAGACCGCCGCGAAACGCACGTTCCTCGTGCACGGCGAGCAAGACACCATGAGTCAATTCGCGGCGCGTCTCGGCGCTGCGCATGTCGAAATGCCCGAACCGAAACAGGTCTTCGAATTGTGAGAGGGTCGGCAGGCGTGTTACGGCGATTTAATCTTGTGATTGATCTTTATCAACGAAGGGGCTTTCAAGCAGGCCTTGGTTGGGTAATGGTCTGCGAGAGCAGATGGTCCAGGAGGGACATCGTCATGTTGCATAGAACGATCATCGTTGCGTTCGCGCTTGCGGTGGCGAGCCTCGCTTTGCCATCGGCAGCGTCAGCTTTCGGCGGTCACGGAGGGGGCGGCGGTCATGGGGGAGGCTTCGGTGGCGGTCATGGAGGAGGCTTCGGTGGCTTTCACCACGGAGGCGGGTTCCATGGCGGCGGTTTTGGGTTCGGGCTGTACGGATACCCCTATGGATATCCCTACGGATACGACGATTACTATGGCGACGAGGGCTGCCATCTGGTCCTGCAGCGCATTCACACCCGGCATGGCTGGCGCATCCGCCGGGTTGAAATCTGCGAATAAGGGCGCCTGGAGTAACACCCGGCGCGTTCACTCGTAGCGCAGGGCCTCGATCGGATCGAGGCTGGCGGCTTTGCGTGCGGGGTAATAGCCGAAGAAGATGCCGACGGCGGCAGAAAACAGAAAGCCGCCGGCGACGGCCGTCAGCGAGATCGGCGCGGGCCAGCCGGCGATGATCGAAATAGCCACGGAAAACAACGCCCCGACCAAGATGCCGGCGATGCCGCCGGTGACACTCAAAATCACCGCTTCCGCAAGAAACTGCAGCAGGACATGGGTCCTGCGGGCGCCGATCGCCATGCGCAGGCCGATTTCGCGCGTTCGCTCGGTCACCGACACCAAGAGGATGTTCATGATGCCGATGCCGCCCACGACCAGCGAGATCGAGGCGACCGCGGCAAGTAGCAACGCCATGATGCGGCTGCTGCCCTCGGCCGTCTCCGCGATCTGGCTCAGGTTGCGAACCGAGAAGTCATTGACTTCGCCGGGCCGGATGTGGTGCCTGCGCGTCAGAATATCCGTCACTTGGCCAACGGCCGGTTGAATCTGGCTGGCATCGGTCGCCTGCACATAGATCTGGTTCACGTAGCCCATTAGTCGCTGCTGAAGGTTGTAGGGATTGGGCGCAGGCGGATAGGCCCAGTTGAGCGTGGCCTGCTGCTGGCTCGGCGCTGCGACGCCAAGCACCTTGCGCTGGGCGGTTGTGAAGGGGGTCATGACGATATCGTCCTGATCCGTCCCGTAGGATGTCTGCCCCTTTGAGGCGAACACGCCGATGACGCGCAAGGGCACGCTTTTTACCTGGATCACCGCCCCGATCGGATTCTCGTCGCCGAACAGTTGATGGGACACCGTCTGGCCGAGGACTGCGACCAGCGCCGCATTCCTGTCGTCCTCCTGCGAAATGCCGCGTCCCGAGTCGACTTGCCAATTGGTGATCGGCGGATAATTGGCGCTGACGCCCTGAATACTCGTGGTCCAGTTTTGATTGGCATATTGCACCTGTCCGGTCTGGCGGATCAGATAGCTGACGCTGCCGACAGCAGTAGCTTCACGACGGAGTGCCTCGGCGTCCACGACGGTGAGAGTCGAGGCGCTGCCTTGCCCGCTGCGCATCCCGCCCATCGTGGTGGCGCCGGGCACGACCACCAGCAGGTTCGTTCCGAGGCTTTCGATCTGCTTGCGGACCGCCTCGTTGGCGCCCTGGCCGATCGCCACCATGGCGATCAGCGCGGCAACGCCAATGAACACACCCAGCATAGTGAGCGCCGACCGCATCTTGTTGCGTGCCAGCGCCTGCAGCGCCGCGGCCACGATCATCAAGGCGAAGGCCCATACCGTGCCGGCGCTGGCGCTGGAGGCGAGGGCTGGCGCCGGCTGCCGCGGGGTGGGAAGCGGGCCAACGGGCGATATCCCGCTAGATCCGACTGCTGGCCGGCGTTCGTCCGATATCACGGCTCCGTCACGCATGGTGATGACCCGGCCGGCATAGGTCGCAATGTCGGGTTCGTGCGTCACTACAATAATGGTAACGCCCCGCTCGCGGTTGAGGGTCTGCAGCGTCACCATGATCTCGTGCGACGTCTTGGTATCGAGATTGCCGGTGGGTTCATCCGCGAGCAATAGAAGAGGATTGTTGATCAGGGCTCGGGCGATGGCGACGCGCTGCTGCTGACCGCCGGACAATTGCCCCGGTGTATTGCGCTCCCGATCGGCCAGACCGAGCAGCTTGAGCGCTGCCCGCGCCCGTTCGGTGCGCTCAGTGCCGTTCGAAGCCCCCGCCGCGGCATAGAACAGGGGAAGAGCGACGTTCTCGATCGCACTGGTCCGGGCGAGAAGGTTGAAGCTCTGGAAAACGAAGCCCAATCGTTCGCTGCGGATGCGCGCCAGTTCCGGCTCTTTCAGCCCAGCGACATTGACGCCCTCCAGATAATACTCGCCGCTGGACGGCCGATCCAGGCAGCCGAGCAGCGACATCAAGGTGGACTTCCCTGACCCGGACGATCCCATGATGGCGATGAATTCGCCCGGCTCGACAATCAAATTGACGCCACGCAACGCATGCACATCGACGTCGCCGACGTGATAGGTCCGCGTCACGTTCACGACTCTGATGATGGGGTCCGGCATGCTTGGCCTGCGAACGTGGGTCCGGCGCGGAATCAGAGAGCGAGACGCGGCGCGGCGGTTTTGTTGGCCGTTGCGAGCTGCTCTGCGGTGATAACAAGATCACCCGGCTTCACATCGCCGCTTACGATCTCTGTGAAACTATCGTCGTCCAGCCCCGCAACCACTGGGATAGACGTCGGCTGCCCGTCGCGCAGAACCCAGATTTGCGTCTGGCCGGGTTGAGCGGCGCCCGCGAGGCTCTTGGGAACGTAGCGGAGCGCCTGGTTCGGCACCCGGATCACGTCGTTGCGCTGATCGACGACGATGCGGCTGGCAGCTGTCATGCCCGGCATGAGCGTCAGGTCGGAATTGTCCACGCTGATCACGATGTCATACGTCACG
>JBEKZK010000464.1:0-4568 GCA_049509935.1 Xanthobacteraceae bacterium
CCGCCCGCACGTCCGATGCCGCCGGCCTGAACAGTCATCGTTGCCTCTCGAGCCACCACGGGATCCTCCAGTCGTCGAGCCGGCAGATAACTCCGAATTCCGCGTCATCTGCAATGCAAAAGGCCCAGGGAGCCGACCGGCAAAGCTCGAAGCGTGCGCCACCGCTTGTGGTCAGGGCGACGCGTTGACAGTCGCCGCCCCCACATCGTCTCCACCTCGCAGAGGTCGCTAGATCTCGATCTGGCCACCGAGCTCGACCACGCGATCGGGCGGGATGCGGAAGAATTCCGTGGCGGCCAGCGCGTTGCGGTGCATCACCTCGAACGTCGTCGCCTCGAACCGTTGCCAGCGCGACCGGCTGGTCGGGAGGATGGTGAGCCGGCCGACGAAGAACGAAGTCTGCATCATCTCGAACGTCAGGTCGCGGGCGCCGCAGTCCACCATCAGGACCCTGGGGATGTTGGGCTGCTCCATGAAGCCGTAGCGCGCCTCGACGGCGTGGAAGTCGTCGCCGAGATGCGCCACCTCGAGGCGGGCGTGCGGCGCGATGCGGGGCACGTTCTCGGTCACCACGTGCAGCAGCACGATGCGCTGATGAAGTACTTTGTTGTGCTTGAGATTGTGCAGCAGCGGAACCGGGACCACGTCGGTGCGACTGGTCAGGTAGACGGCGGTGCCGGCCACGCGTGGTTTGCCGTGCATCTGCCTGATGAAATCGGCGAGCGGCATCGTGTCGCGCTCGAGCTTCAGCAGCACCAGGCGGCGCTCGCCGCGCCAGGTGAACATCAGAAAGAAGATGACCGTCGCCACCACCAGCGGCACCCAGCCGCCCTCGAGCACCTTGGTGAGGTTGGCGCCGACGAAGGAGAGGTCGACGACGATGAACAGCCCGGCGACCACCAGGCTGAGGGCGAGGCTCCAGCGCCAGATCTGGCGCATCACCAGGAACATCAGGAGGGAGGTGAGGAACATGGTCAGCGATACCGCGACGCCGAAGGCGGCGGCGAGATTGTCCGACGAGCGGAACGAGATGGTCAGCGTCAGGGTGAGCGCCATCAGCACCCAGTTGACGAAGCCGACGTAGATCTGGCCGTAGCCCTCGGCCGAGGTCTGGGTGATGTGCAGCCGCGGGCACAGCCCGAGCTGGATCGCCTGACGGGTCATCGAGAAGGCGCCGCTGATGATCGATTGGCTGGCGATGATGGTGGCAATGGTCGCCAGCCCGACCAGCGGGATCTGCAGCGGTGCCGGGCACAGCACGAAAAACGGATTGCCGCCGGCCTCGACCGCCCCGGCGACCACCTCCGCGGTCTGGCCCGCATAGTTGAGCAGCAGCATGGGCAGCACCAGCCCGTACCAGGCGAGGCGGATCGGCTGCGGCCCGAAATGCCCCATGTCGGCGTAGAGCGCCTCGGCGCCGGTCGCGCACAGGAACACGGCGCCGAGCACCGTGAACCCGGTGGCGCCGTGGGTGAACAGGTAGCCCAGCCCGTGACGCGGATCGAGCGCGACGAGGACGCCGGGGTGGCGCACGACGCCGCCGAGCCCGAGGACGCCGATGACGACGAACCAGATGATCATGATCGGGCCGAACAGCTTGCCGATCCGCGCGCTGCCCTGGGGCTGCAGGCAGAACAGCGCGACCAGCACGGCGACCGACAGCGGGACGATGTACGGCGCGATGGCGGGGGCCGGCGTCTTCAGGCCTTCGAGCGCGCTGAGCACGGAGATCGCCGGTGTGATCGCGCCGTCGCCGTACAGCAGGGCCGCGCCGAGCACGCCGATTGCGATGACGCCGACCCGGGTCGCGCGCTTGATGCCGAGCAGCGACATCAGGGCGAGGATGCCGCCTTCGCCGTCGTTGTCGGCGCGCATCACCACGGCGACGTATTTGATCGACGTGGTGATGATCAAGGTCCACACGATGAGCGACAGCATGCCGAGCGCGACCTCCGCGGTCGCCGCCCCGCCGGCCCAATCGAGCGCCGTCTTCATGGTGTAGAGCGGGCTGGTGCCGATGTCGCCATAGACGACGCCGAGCGCGCCCAGCGCCATGACGGCGAGCGCACCATGGGGCTTGTGATCGAGCGGAATGGATGAGGCTGTCATCAGTTGAAATAGGCCGCGAAGCTCAGGAAGTCACCCTGGAACACGCGTTGCCACAGGCGCCAGGTGTCTGCCTTGATCATGGGGCCGTCCTCCAGATAAGGCGCGGCGGCATGGCCGGTGGCCCACAGCACGAGGTCGAAGGTGCGCGGCTCCTCGAGCACGCGCCTGAGATTGATGCCCTTCTCCAGGACCCAGTGCGGCACCAGCTTGCGGCCGTCGAGGGCTGCATCGAACTCGTCGAGCGCCGAGAGCCAGGTGTCGAGCCGCTCCTGGGTGACCGCCATGCCCGGCAGCACGCCGTCCTTCTGGCCGGGCGCGGGAATCCATTCGCGGTCGTCGTCGGTTTCGCTCAGGATCGCCTTCCAGCTGTCCCGGCTGAGCCCGACCACCCGCTTGAGATGGTCACGGACCTTGGCCAGTCGCGCGGGCTCGGTCGGCTCCCAGCGGATCCGGTGGATCATCGCGACGGCGTTGGCGATCTCGCGGTTTTCCGCCGTCCACGACGGCGAGCCGGTGCCCGCCCGATCGGGCGCGCCGATGCGCGGGTAGAACAACCCTCCAGCGTCGGTGAAGGTGTCGCGCCAATCGTATGCGAGCACGAATTCCAGGCCCGCCGACAGCAGGTGGCAATAGCCGCGCAGCCAGATGGCGTCGCCCCGGTCGAAGGCGACCTCGAACGCCACGGGCCGCTTCACCTGTCGCGGCATCGCCATCGGCGAGACCGAGCGCACCACGCTCATCAGGGTCGCGTCGGGATCGGCCGTGCCGGATCCCCGGAAGTCGAGCCGGGTCCGTTCCAGATCGATGACGATCTTCAGGTCGGGATCCCGGATGTCCGCAAGCGTCGCCTCGACGGCGGCGAGCCGGTCGAGGAAGGATTGCAGGGCCGCGCGCTGCAGGTCGTAGGTCAGGACGTCGGGCTTGAGATTGAGCGGCACCGGCAGGCGCAGAAACGGGAGCTGCAGCACCTCCGGCGTCTTCAGGCCGAAGCGGTAGTGATGCTGGCCGAACGCCTCGACGGCGGCAATGAAACGCACCATGCCGAGGCCGAAGCGGGCCTCGTCGTCGGCCGGATCGGCCGTCAGTCGATCGGCGAGCGTGCGCTCGCCGTCGCGCCAGTTGCCGCTTTCGGCGATCTGGCGGGTCAGCGCCGCGGACTCTCCGGCGACCGCCGCCCACGGCCGCAGGATGAGGACCAGAAGTGCCGCGGCGACGAGGCCGAGCGTGCGAGAGGCCCGCGGACGTCGGTGGGATGTCGAGTGTGCGGTCATGATGTGCACTACTCGGCGGCCGCGCGTTGTGTCTTGCCGGCGCGCTCTGCCTGATGCTTGTCGAACATCGCCTTGGCGGCGGCCTGGGTCACGGCGACGATCTCCTGATTGTGCGACGTGGTCCAATCGAGCGACTCGATGCGGTGGCGGTTGGACTGGCGGAAATGCGGGACCACGTGGCGCGCATAGAGCTCGTAGGATTTTTTCGTCGCCTCCCAATTCGCCCAGTTGTGCGCGAGCTGCAGAAAGGCGCCGAACTGCCCCTGCTTGGCGTAGAGCCGGTCGATCTGGCGGATCGCGTCGTCGGGCGTGCCGACCACGATGCCGCCGGCCGCGACCAGGATCTCCAGGGGGTCGCCCTTGGGGAGGTTGGCGAAGCGCGCCGGATTGATGCGCTGGAAGTAGCCGAACCACTTGTCGAAGCCGAAGCGGGCGTTGTTCATCGCTTCGTCACGGGTCTCGGCGATGTGCACGGGGCCGACCAGGCGCAACCGGGCCGGATCCATCCGGCGTCCGTGCTCGGCGGCGATCTCGTTCGCCACCTGCCAGTTGACGGCGAGCGTGTCGAAGCCGTCGGGCTGGGTCGCGGCGACGCACAGCATCCCGAGGTCGTACTTGCCGGCGGCACGCCCGCCCGACGGCGTGATCGTGCTCGCCACCACCACCTCCGGATAGGGCTTGGTGTACGGCAGCAAGTGCAGCTTGGCGTCCTTCAGCGTGTACCACTCGGTGGTCTCGGTCACGCTCTCGCCGCGGAACAGGCGGATGATCACATCGAGTGCTTCCGCCATGCGGTCGCGCTGCTTCATCGGGTCGATGCCGAGCATCAGGGCGTCGGCGGTGAGCAAGCCGGGGCCGGCGCCGAACATGACGCGGCCGAACGTCATGTGGTCGAGCTGGATGATGCGGTTCGCCGTCATCAGCGGGTTGTGGTAGGGCAGCGAGACGACGCCGGTACCGAGCCGGATGCGTTTGGTGCGTTCCGCCGCCGCGGCGATGAACAGCTCGGGCGACGCGATGATCTCGAACCCGGACGAATGATGCTCGCCGATCCACGCCTCCTCGTAGCCCAGCCGATCGAGCCACTGGACGAGTTCGAGATCGCGCTGGATCGCCAGCGTCGGATCGTCCTCGGTCGGATGAAACGGCGCCAGGAAGATGCCGCTGCGCAGCACGGGGTCGGCCATG
>JBEKZK010000465.1:0-4558 GCA_049509935.1 Xanthobacteraceae bacterium
AGGGGATTGCCGTGGTACTGGGCAATCGCCGCTTTGCAATAAGTCAGCGTCGGCAATGGTCACCCCTTGCCGACGCCGACCCGTCCCGCCCTTTGTCTCTGTCCGCTGTCGTCCGTCTCCTGTCCTCTGTCTCAGAACCGGTAGTTCACGCCGCCGCGAACGACCTCCTCCTGAAATTTGACCGGGGTCGTGGCGCCGCCACCGCACGCCATTCCGCAGTCGACGTTGCCGAGGTCGACGTGCAGATACTCGACCTTGGCGCTGACGTTGCCGATGACCGCGACCTCGACGCCGCCGCCGACAGTCCAGCCCTCCTTGGTCTTGGTCACCCCGGGAAACGGCGGGTCGCTCGCCTTGACGTCCCCGACCGCGAGACCGCCGGTCAGGTAGGGCAGGAACCGATCGACCGCGTAGCCGACGCGGCCGCGCGCGGTGCCGAGCCAGTCGTTCCGGGTCTGGCAGATGACGCCGCCGCCGAGGCAGCTCACGCTGCCCTTCGTGGTGCTGCCGTCGATGTCGCCCTCGGCACCGAACACCCAGCTGCCGATCTGATAGTTGTAGCCGGCGGTGCCGCCGCCGATGAAGCCCGACGTCCGGATGTGTCCGGTCGGTGTCGCCGGAAAGTTGAAGCTGGAAATGCCGAAGTCGCCGCCGGCATTGATGCCGACGTAGAAGCCGGTCCAGTTGAAGGTGACCGGAGCGACCGGTGGCGGCGCCTTCACGGGCATGCGCGAGGGCAGGTCGGCGGCCATCGCCGGGAGCGCGGTCGCGGCGAGCAGAGCAATCGTCATCATCGAAAGCAGAACGCGTCTCATCTACGAGCCTCCGTTACATACCCGGGACGTGCAGATCGGGAGCGGTGCGCTTCGTGACATCGACCTCACTCGCCTCCCTGTCCGGACCCCGCTCGGCAAGGCCACGCCCGAGCGCCCCATCAGCAAAACAAATGGGACGACATCGCGGCGGATCTCCATCCGTCCGTGCGTCCGCATGTCACAGTCGAGGGATTCGACAGCGCTTCCCGGATCGATGCGCCGCATCAAGTGGTTCACTGTGACCGGGAAGCGCTGTAGAGGGACGCGGCCGGTCATTGCGCCGGCTGCGGGTCCATCTCCTCGCCGATCGTGATCGGATGCGCCATCGTGTGGTGCAGCTTGCCGGCGTCGAGCTCGCCCTCCCAGCGGCTGATCACCACGGTGGCGACGCCGTTGCCCACCAGATTGGTCAGCGCCCGGCATTCGCTCATGAACTTGTCGATGCCGAGCAGCAGGGCGAGCGACTGGATCGGAATGTCGGGAACGATGGAGAGCGTCGCCGCCAGGGTGACGAAGCCGGCGCCGGTGACGCCGGAGGCGCCCTTCGAGGTGATCATCGCGATCACCAGGATCCACAGCTCCTGGCCGATCGTCAGGTGGGTGTTGGTCGCCTGGGCGAGAAACAGCGTCGCCAGCGTCATGTAGATGTTGGTGCCGTCCAGGTTGAAGCTGTAGCCGGTCGGGATCACCAGGCCGACGACCGGGCGCGAGGCGCCGAGCCGCTCCATCTTCAGCATCATCGCCGGCAACACCGTCTCCGACGAGCTGGTGCCGAGCACGATCAGCATCTCGTCCTTGATGTAGGCGATGAAGCGCAGGATCGAGAATCCGGCCAGCCGCGCGATGCCGCCGAGCACGACGACGATGAACAGCAGGCTGGTCAGGTAGAACGTCCCGATCAGGATGAACAGGTATTTCAGCGAGTCGATCCCGTAGGCGCCGATGGTGAACGCCATGGCGCCGAAGGCGCCGATCGGCGCCACGCGCACGATCATGCCGATGACGCCGAAGAACATCTTTCCGGCGATGTCGATCGCATGGGTGATCTTCTCGCCGATCTCGCCCATGCGGGTGATGGCGAAGCCCGACAGGATCGAGATCAGCAGCACCTGCAGCAGATCGCCGCGGGCGAGCGCGCCGAAGAACGAATCCGGGATGATGCCGAGCAGGTGGGCGACGACGCCTTCCTCCTTCGCCCGCGTCACGTAGGTCGACACCTGCTTGGCGTCGAGCGCCGCCGCATCGATGTTGAAGCCGTTGCCCGGCCCGACGATCTCGCCGACCAGGAGGCCGACGGCGAGCGCGACGGTCGACACCGCCTCGAAGTAGAACAGCGTCTTCAGGCCGATCCGCCCGACCTTCTTCAGGTCGCCGATCGACGCGATGCCGTGGACCACGGTGCAGAAGATGACCGGGGCGATCATCATCTTGATCAGCGCGATGAAGCCGTCGCCGAGCGGCTTGAGCGCGATGCCGGCGGCCGGATAGTAATGCCCGAGCAGGATGCCGATGATGATCGCGATGATGACCTGCACGTACAGGACGGAGTACCAGGGCTGGCGGCGGCTCATCGCCTCGTGTCCTCCGGTTGGGCTCGTTGTTGTCCGAAGCCGGCTCGTTCTGTAGTAGAGTAGGTCGCGGTTTCGGCCTGCGGACCGACATCGAGGCCGGCCTCTCGAGCAGCGTATCGGCGTTGCCGGGCCGCCACAATAGACTCCCCCCGGGCGTTCCCGGCGTGGTGATCCGGGCGGCACCAATGGCGGCAAATGGAACAGGATGACGCCACTCGCACGCCGCCTTCCGCCACGCCGGCCGCGGGCGCGCCGCCGCCGGCGTCCGGCCGGGCTCGCCGCGGCGCCAGACGGGTTCTGGTGCCGGTTGTGGCGGTCGTCGCCACGCTCTATTTCCTGATCGATGCGCTCTTTCTGTGGTTTCTACGACCGATCGCCGACCAGCTCGGCAAGTTGCGCATCCTCGAGGGCATCCGCGCCTGGATCCAGTCGCTCGGACCCTACCCGACGCTGGCGCTGTTCCTCGTCCCGCTGATCATCCTCGAGCCGGTCAAGCCGGTGGCTTTCTATCTGCTCGCCTCCGGGCACTTCCTCGCCAGCACCCTCCTGCTGATCGTCGGGGAATTGCTGAAGATCACGCTGGTCGAGCGGCTGTTCCGCCTCGGCAAGGACAAGCTGATGTCGATTGCGGCGTTTGCCTGGGCGTACAACTTCGTGATGGGCTGGCTCGGCTACCTGCAGTCGCTGCCGCCCTGGCAGGCGGTGATGCGGCGCTTCCTCGGCATCAAGGCCCGGGCTCGCCGGATCGCCGCGGCCGTGACGGCGCTTGCACGGCGGATCCGGGATGACATCTAGCGCCGCTCGACCGCGTCCTGGGCCGACGCGGCCTAAATCACCGCAGCCGCCAGCGCGGCCAGGCCGATGGCCGCCAGGATCGGCCAGCCGACATGGCGGCCGCGGGACGCCGCGACCGAGATTGCGGCGATCACCAGGAACGACGCCCCGGTCACCACGACGATCGGCCGCCCCTGCGCGTCGGCGGGAAGCATCGCCACGATGCCGAGGACCGCAGCCTGCGCGATCCAGGCGAGCGATGTGGCGTGCCAGGCGAGGCGCAGAATCCGCCGCGACAGCCTCGAACGGAGCACCGCCGGACCGGGCGGCGCCGCGGCGAGGATCGGGCCGATCAGGCGACGTTCCCCGAGAACCGAGTGGGTGATCCCGGCGCCGACCGCCAGGGCGGCGGCGACGCAGAGCAGGATGGCTTGCATGGCGCGCTCCCGATCGTTGCGACAGCCACCATAGCACTTGTAGAATATATATTCTAGAATTAACGTGCTACAAAATGGCACGTCCCCAATTCGAAAGCGCGGACTTCCTGGCTGCGGCGCGTTCCATCGCCGGCGAGGGCGGCCCCGCGGCCGTCACCGTCGCCTCGGTCACCGGCCGCCTCGGCGCGCCGACCGGGTCGTTCTACTACCGGTTTGCGTCGCGCGACCTGCTGCTCGGCAAGTTGTGGCTGGAGAGCGCGTTGGCGTTCCAGGCGGGGTTCGTTGCCGCGATCGACGCCGGCGACGGGTTGGCGGCCGCCCTGCACATGCCGGCCTGGGTCCGTGCCCATCCGGGAGATGCGCGCCTGCTGCTGCTTTACGGCCGCCACGATTTCGTGCCGGGCGAATGGCCGGAGGCGCTGGTGAAGGGCGTCGCCGACCAAGCCCGGCGCTTCGAGGCGTGCCTGGAGCGCTTCGCCCGTTCGACCTTCGGGAACACCGAGGCCGATGCGCTGCGGCTGGCGCAGTTCATCCTCGCCGACGTGCCGCTGGCGGCCGTGCGCCCGCATCTGCAGCGTCGCGAGCCGCCTCCTCGGCTGGTCGACGACCTCATTGCCCGGACCTACCGGACGGTTGTCGACTTCTATCGCCCGAGCTGAGGATCCCTACTCCTGCGGCTCCTGCGGCTCGTCTTCCGCCGGCCCCTCGCTGGGGTCGCGCCTGGCCTTGCGGGCCTCCGACTTCTCCTGCAGCTTCTTCAGCTTCTCGGCCTGCTTGTTGCGGGCCTGGCGGTCGCGCTCCGAGCGCTGCTGCCGGTAATTGGGTTTGAACGCCATGCTGATCCCCCGATTGCGACTGTCGCGACCATAGAGCATTTTCCGGAAAGGTGGTCACCGGCTTTCCGGAGAAAATGCGGCACATGGTCCGGCATTTTCCGGAAAGGTGGTCACCGGCTTTCCGG
>JBEKZK010000466.1:0-4555 GCA_049509935.1 Xanthobacteraceae bacterium
GCTGGCGATGGATGCGGCAGTGGCCACGAGATCGATCCCCAGCGCGGCCGCCGCGATGTACGCCGGGCTGCTGGCGCCGGGGTCGATCGGCACTTTGGCGTCGAGCTTCTCGCGCAGGGCGCCGACGTCGCGCATGCGCAGGTCGATCGCCTTCAGCTGCTCCTCGATCCGGGCGTCCTTGACCGCGATGGCGTCGGCCGCCTCGTGCACGGCGCGATAGATCTCGTCGGTGTAGCGACGCTGCGCCTCGACCTTGTCCCTGCCTCCTCGACCGAGCAGCAGTTCACGGGTGGCCGCGCCCTCGCCGGGCATCGCAAGACCCGAGAACCGGCCAGCGGCCGTCGCCAGCCGCAGCAGCGAGGACGCGCTGGCCAGATCGGCGTAGTGCGACCAGCTCTGCCAGCTCAGGGTGCCGGCGAACGCAACCATCGCGGCCAGCGGAACCATCACCACGATCAGAAGGAGCCTGGAAAACCCGATCCTGCGCATACCGCCGTGCTCCATCGGACAATCTGCCCGACCCCTCGCGAGGGGGGCCGGAATGTCGTTGTCGCTGCTGGTCGAACCGCTCGGCCCAATATGCGACGGCCACGGTGAATATTTGATTGAGGCGCCGTTTCTTCCTTCTGGCGCAGCCGACGCGGTCTACGCCCGGCGGGGGCAATCGGGTCACGGGTCCCCGACCCCGATCGGGGCGCCGTCATTCGCTGTCGCGGCCGCTTCGCCTGGCCGCTATGGTCACGTCATGTTCTTCATCGCCTCGAAGCTTCTGGGCTTCTTCGCTCTTCCGTCCAATCTATTGATATCGTTCGCCCTTCTGGGCCTGCTGCTGACCGCGACCGGATGGTCGCGGGGAGGTCGGCGGCTGCTCGCCGCAAGCCTCCTGCTGATCGCCCTGTTCGGCCTGTCGCCGCTCGGCAATGCGCTGATTCTGCCGCTCGAGGACCGTTTTCCCCCCTGGGATCCGACGCGCGGCGCGCCGGACGGCGTCGTGGTGCTCGGTGGCGCGGTGGACGAGATCGTCTCCAAGGCCCGCGGCGACCTCGAGCTCAACGAGGCGGCCGAGCGGATGACCGCGGCAGTCGCGCTGGCGCGGCGCTACCCGGCGGCGCGCATCGTGTTTTCCGGCGGCAGCGGGCATTTGCTGCTGCACGGCGAAAATGAGGCGGAGGTCGCGGTCCGGCTGTTCGAGAGCCTCGGGGTCGCTCCCGAGCGGATCACCGCCGAGGACCGCTCGCGCACCACCGCCGAAAACGCGGCGTTCACCCGGGAGCTGGTCCATCCGAAGCCATCGGAGCGCTGGCTGCTGGTGACGTCGGCCCATCACATGCCGCGCGCCATGGGGGTCTTCCGCCGGGTCGGGTTTGCGGTCGAGCCCTATCCGGTCGACTGGCGCACGCGCGGCCCCGCGGATCTGGCGCGACCGTTCACCAGCGTCGCCGACGGGCTGCGGCGAACCGACGTCGCGATGCGTGAATGGATCGGGTTGCTGGCCTATCGCCTGACCGGTCGCACGTCGGAGCTGTTTCCCGGGCCGCTGCCGTCGGGCAACTGAGCGCGGTAGGGCCAACGGCCGATGCCGGTCCACAAAGCACCGTCGGCGGCGCGATCGCAAGATCGCGGAGATTTTTTCCTGGCATCGGCAGGGCGTCGGCGATGATCGCTTGACCGCCGCGCCGGCTCTGCCAACATCCGCCCGGGAGACCGCTGCGATGGCGCAAGACATCACCGTGGGCTATCGGGCGCTGGTCGATGCCGCCGAGCGCGAGATCGAGACGCTGAGCATTGCGCAGGCGCTCGAGCTGCACCAGCACGGCGAGTCCGTGTTCGTCGACCTGCGCGATATTCGCGAACTCGATCGCGAGGGCCGCATTCCCGGCGCGTTCCATTGCCCGCGCGGCATGCTCGAGTTCTGGATCGACCCGCACAGCCCCTATCACAAGCCGATCTTCGCCGAGGACAAACGCTTCGTGTTCTTCTGTCATGCCGGCTGGCGCTCGGCGCTGGCGACGCAGACCGCGCAGCACATGGGGCTGAAGCCGGTCGCCCACATCGCCGGCGGATTCGGGGCGTGGAAGAAGGCGGGCGCGCCAATCGAGCCGCCGAAGGCCGCGAAGCCCTGAGGCGCGCCATGGTCTTGCGGCTTATCATCGAGTTTCGGCTCGAGGTCGGCTGAGCCGCCGCGACAAGTCGCCATCTCCCGCGCCTGCCAAAAAAATTCCACGAAATTGCGCCGTTTCGGTCATGATTGCATAAAATAACCCCGTCGTCCTGACCGTGGCTTTCCAAGCGGCGCCGTGGGACGGGGGCGGTTCCGGCATTCGCCGTAGGACAATAACTTCCGGGAGATGTCGCCATGCGAGACGCTTTGCTCGCCGCGTTGTCGGCTTTGTTTCTGTCGCTCGCCCCCGCCGCCCAGGCGGCCGACGCGCCCGACGTGAAGGGCCTCTATCTCTTGACCGACTATCCGGCCGTCACCGTGCGTCCCGGCAACACCTCGACGATCAGCCTGCGCCTGCAGAACTACGCCCTGCCGCCCGAACGGTTCAAATTGTCGGTCGAGGGCGTTCCCGACGGCTGGACCGCGACTCTGCTCGGCGGCGGACAGCCCGTCGCCGCCGCGATGCCGGCCACCAATTCGAACGTCGTGCTGCAGCTCCGCCTCGACGTGCCGGCAAAGGCCGAGATCGGCACCCACACCTTGACTGTTCGCGCCGAGGGCGAGGGCAACACCGTGAGCCTGCCGATCGCCGTGTCGCTGGCCAAGGATCTGCCGGCGAAGCTGACCCTGGAGCCCAAGCTGCCGTCCCTGCGCGGCAGCGCGCGGTCGAGCTTCGAGTACCAGGTGAGCATCAAGAACGACAGCGGCAAGACGCTGCTGGTGAGCCTTGCCGCGCAGGCGCCGCCGAGCTTCGATACATCGTTCACCGAGGCCTATGGCAGCCAGGAGCTCAGCTCGATCCCGGTCGAGGCCGGTCAGCCCAAGGACGTCAAGCTGCGGGTGCGGCCGCCGGCGACCGTCAAGGCCGGACAATACACGGTGACGATGCGGGTCGGCGCCGAGGACGCGACGGCGGAAACCAGGGTGGTGCTCGACGTCACCGGCCAGCCGCAGCTCGGCATCAGCGGCCGCGACGGCGTTCTCAGCGCCGCGGCCACGGCCGGCAAGGAGACGTCGATCCCGGTCGAGGTGACCAATACGGGGACCGCCACTGCCGACGAGGTCGAGCTGTCCGGATCAGGACCGAACGGCTGGAAGATCGCGTTCGAGCCGAAGACCATCACCGGTCTTGCTCCCGGACAGAACAGCGAGGTCCAGGCGCTGGTGACGCCGCCGGAGAAGGCGGTGGCCGGCGACTATGTGACGACGCTGCGGGCGGCGGCGCGCGGCGAGAGCGCGACCGCGAGCTTTCGCGTCGCGGTGTCGACCTCGACGCTGTGGGGCGTCGTGGGGCTCGGAGTGATCGGCATCGCGCTTCTCGTCCTGGTCGGCGCGGTCGCGAGGTTCGGACGCCGATGAGCGATCTCTTCATCGAGGCCGAGGGGCTCACCAAGCATTACGACGGGGCGGCGGCCGTCGACCATGTCTCGTTCCAGGTGGCGCGCGGCGAGATATTCGGCCTGCTCGGCCCGAACGGCGCCGGCAAGACCACGACGATCCTGATGCTGCTCGGCCTGACCGAGATCACCGAGGGGCGGGCGCGGGTGCTCGGTCACGATCCGGTGCGCGAGCCGCTCGCCGTGAAGCGGCGGGTCGGCTACATGCCGGATTCGGTCGGCTTCTACGACTACCTGACGGCGCGCGACAATCTGCGCTATACGGCGCGCCTCAACGGGCTCGGCGAGGCGGAGCGGGAAACCCGGATCACGGACGCGCTCGGACGCGTCGATCTCGCCGACGTCGCCGACAACCGCGTCGCCACGTTCTCGCGCGGCATGCGCCAGCGCCTCGGCCTCGCCGAGATCCTCATGAAGGAGGCGGCGCTCGCCATTCTCGACGAGCCGACCTCGGGCCTCGACCCGCAGGCGACGCTCGAGTTGCTCGACATCATCCGCGGTCTCAAGCGGGATGGCGTATCGGTGCTGATCTCGTCGCATCTGCTCGACCGGGTGCAGAGCGTGTGCGACCGGGTTGCGCTGTTCCAGGCCGGGAAGATCGTGCTGATCGGCACCGTTGCCGAGCTCGGCCGGGAGGTGCTGGGCGGCGGCTTCGCGGTCGACGTCGAGGCCGCGGGCGAGGGACTGGCGGCGCGGCTCGGCGAGATCCCCGGGGTGCGCTCGGTCGAGACCACGGCCCCCGGCCGGTTCCGCCTGGTCGCCGATCGCGATGTGCGCCCGGAAGCGGCCGCCGCGGTGGTCGGGGCCGGCGGGCGGCTGACCCTGCTGTCGGTCGAGGAGCCGAGCCTCGAGGCGATCTACACGCGCTATTTCCACGACCATGGAGGCCGCCATGCGGCGTGAAGGGTCCCCGTGGCGCGGCGTCGGCGTCGTGTTCCTCAAGGAGCTGTCCGATCATCTCACCAGCGCCCGGATGCGGGTGCTCGAGTGGCTGATG
>JBEKZK010000467.1:0-4548 GCA_049509935.1 Xanthobacteraceae bacterium
CGCCTCCACCGCGTCGCCGGAGACGCCGGCGGCGGCGACCGCCCGACGCGTTGCCGCCGCCAGCGCCCGCATCTGATCGTCGTGAGACTGGGTCGCGTAGTCAGGATCCTCGCGCTTGCGATGCAGCGGATATTCGGCGACCGCCGACGCCAGCAGGCCCTTCGCGCTGCCGACGATCGACACGCGCACGCTCAGCGTGCCGAAGTCGACTCCCGCCACAATGGACATGTCTTGCCCTCGGACTGTGCACCGATTATCCGCCGCACTCGGCGGCGGCGGGATGCCGGTACATGTCCCACCCGAGGTAGCGCGTGGTCGCCTCGTGGACGGCGCCGGCAGCGCTGGACAGGTTGGCGGCCACGTGGTGCTCGAAGCCGTTTTCGCAGATGTAGCGCAGCAGCTTCTGCAGGTCGGGGATCTCCACCACGCCCACGCCGCCGAAGGTGCTCAGCGCGTCATCGGTGAAGGTGCCGTCTCCCACATAGCCGCGCATCCGTCCGCTCGCGTCGTCGGTGGAGAGGCGCGCGAAGCTCATCGACGAGGCCTTCACGCGGCCGACCACGGTGCCGTAGGTGTTCTCCTTGCCGACGGTGCCGGCGATGATCTCCTGGTAGTCCATGCGGATATCCTGAAAGAAGTGCTTCGGCAGGTTGCTGCAATGGAAGCACACCGCCTTGTTGGGATCGTTGCCGTAGTTGTTGTTCCAGTCGAGCAAGGCGCTCGGGGTCTGCGAGGCGAGCGCCAGCGCGTGCATGCTGATGGTGCCGCAGATGTCGGTCTCGCAGGCGCTCGACGCCAAGTTGTTGCTCATCATGCTCATCACCGTGCAGGGCACGACGCCGAAGAATTCCTCCATCGCGGTCCAGCATTGGACGGCGCTGATCCTGACCTCGGTCTCCTTCATCCAGGCGTCGAGGACATGGCCGAGCTTGGCCATCTTGACCAGGGACGCATCCGGCACGCCGGTGGTGGGCGCGTATTTGCGGATCTCGCCCAGCTTGACCTGCACGCCGTCGTCGCCGTCCTTCAGCCTGCCGATGCGGCCCATGATGTCGGAGAGATCGACGGTCTCGATGGAAATGCCGTTCGCCTCCAGGATTTTCTCGCTGTAGCGCACGGTGTTGAAGGCGGCCGGACGCGCGCCGATGGCGCCCACGCGCAGATTGCGCAATCCGTTGACGACGCGGCACACCGCCGCGAACCAGTCCAGATCCTGGTCGAACTCCTCCGAGCCGGGGTCGACCGTGTGGGTACGGGTGAGCGAATACGGGATGCCGTATTGGCGCAGATTATTGCAAGCCGACATCTTGCCGCAGAAACTGTCGCGGCGGAACTGGATGGACATCTTGCCGGTGGAATCCGGCGTCGCCTGGACCAGGACCGGAACGTCCAGCCTGGCCCAGCGCAGCGTGTTGGCGATCGCCCGCTCGTCGCTGAAATTCGGCAGTGTGACGATGACGCCGTCGACGCGCTCGCGATTGCTGCGGAACAGCTCGGCACAGCGCCTGGCGTCCTCCACGGTCTCGACGACGCCGTACTTGCTCTGTTCCTGGCTCATCACCACGATGTCCCAGCCCTTGCGCTCCAGCACCCGGATGATGTCCTCGTGCCCGGCCTTGGCGAGCAAAGCCGGGAAGAAGTTGCGATTCCCGACGATGACACCCATCGTCATCTTGCGATTGGCCATGACGTCCTCACTGGTTGGAAGCGCGCAAGCCGGTAATCTGCCCGTAGTAGGCCGTCGGTCCGTGCTTGCGGAAGAAATGCTTGTCGTGCAGCGAGCGCTCGAGTGGCCGGGCGTCGGCGTTGATGGCGAGAGTGGTGGTGGCCATGCGCGCCACATACTCGAGCACCACGGCGTGATGCGCGGCCGCGGCCGGGTCGGCTCCCCAGGTGAACGGCCCGTGCCCGGCGACCAGCACCGCGGGAACCGCATCGGGGTCCAGGTGCGCGAACGTCCGGCAGATGGCCGATCCCGTCTCCTTCTCGTAGTCGCGCGCGATCGCGTCGGCGTCGAGCGGCGCGGTCACCGGAACCGGCCCATGAAAGTAGTCGGCGTGCGTGGTGCCGAGACAGGGAATCGGACGTTGGGCCTGCGCCCATGCGGTCGCCTGCTCGGAATGGGTATGGGCGACGCCGCCGATGCTGGGGAAATGCCGGTAGAGCGCAAGATGGGTCGGCAGGTCCGAGGACGGGCGGAGGTTGCTGTCGATCACCTTGCCGTCGAGGTCGGTGAGGACGATCCGGTCCGGAGTGAGCTCGGAATATGGAACGCCGCTCGGCTTGATGGCGACCACCGCGTCGGCGCGAGAGATGCCGCTGGCGTTGCCGAACGTGTACAGCACCAGCCCTTGGCTGACGAGCTCCAGGTTGGCCGCTACGACCTGTTCGCGGAGGGTGCGGAACAACATGAGCCATTCTCTCGCTCGAGAAAACGCCACCAAGTAACTATCATAATCACAGTGGGCGGCGCGGCCTTGATTCAAGTCAATTGATCGGGCCTCATGGCTGTGCGAACATCTTCCAGCCCCGCCACGATACGGCAGCCAGCATGACAGGCCACAGACCCCGACGACCGAGCGACCCGCGCCAGGCCGCGGAGGCCGCCTTCAAGACGGCGACGACGAAGCCGCTTCCTGAGCCCGCGCCGAAGAAGCCGTCGCTTCCCGGCGCCAAGGAGATGGTCTCGCTGCGCATCGATCGTGACGTGCTCGATCATTTCCAGGAGGCCGGCCCCGGCTGGCAGGAGCGGATCAACGACGCCTTGCGAAAGTCCATCGGCAAATAGCGGGATGACCTATCCGTTCGACGACGCGTTGCGGCGCGAGATTGCGGGCCGCTGCGCGGCGTTTCCCCGCCTGCCTGCCGGCGACGCGACGCGCGCGCTGAAGCCGGCCGCGGTCGCGATCACGCTGGTGGAGACCCAGGATGGCTCGGGCTCGGCCGCCTTCCTGCTCACCCGGCGCGCCGCCGGCCTGCGGGCGCACCGCAACCAATGGGCCCTGCCGGGGGGACGGTGCGATCGGGGCGAGACGCTGGTCGCGGCGGCGCTGCGCGAGCTCGACGAGGAGCTCGGGCTGACGGTCCACCCCGAGGCGGTGCTCGGCCTGCTCGACGACTATCCGAGCCGCTCCGGCTATCTCATCACCCCGGTCGTGGTGTGGGCCGGATCGGACCCGCCGATCCGCGCAAACCCCGAGGAGGTCGCTTCGGTCCACCGCATTGCGTTGGCCGAGATCACCCGGCCGGACGTGGTCGACTTCGTCAACATCCCGGAAAGCGAACGCCGGGTGGTCCGCATCCACATCGCGGACAGCATCATCCACGCGCCGACCGCCGCCGTGATCTATCAGTTCGGCGAGCTCCTCGCCGGTCGCATCACCCGGGTGGCGGACCTCGAGCAGCCGGTCTTTGCCTGGAAATGAGAATGCTGCCGGCGGCCACTCTCGGTATCCAAGTATGTGTTGCCGATTGGTCACGCCATTGAATATCCGCAACAGTGGCCTAAATGCTACAGCTTCGTGGCTGCGACGGGGCTAGCATGCGACTTGCCGGGACGCGAGAGTGGGGGCAGCAAAGTGCATCACATCGTGCAGACAAGGTCGGCGATCTCCAGTGAGCTGCCGCTCATCGGCGGTGTGGCTCGAGAGATCGGACTGCAGCTCCGCGCTGGTCTCGAGACGCTGACGCGCCGGGCCTTTGATCCCTATCGACCGGAGCTGCATTACATGCGTGGCCCAGGCCCCAAGTGGCGCGAGAAGCATGGCTCGGGAGCCGTGCAGGCCGCCGGCGGGACAGGCCGGTAACGTCCCGGCCTCTGCTGGCCGTTGGCGAACCGCGAGAGCGCGCTGCGACCTCCGGGACGCATCCGCCGGACCGCTCACGCGGCCCCGGCAATGATCGATCCTGCATCACCGCACTCTATTGCAGCGCGACCTGATCGTATCGTGTATCCGTCCTTGAGCCGCCGCCACTGTGGGGGCGAGGAATTACCCACGAATCGGTGCACGAGCGCCACGGGGCGGCGCCGGGGGGACGGAACCGAACATGCGGGAAACGTTGTTCTATATTTTTTCGAGCTTCTGGGCGGGCGCCGTGCATGCCGCGACCCCGGGGCACGGCAAGACCATTGCGGCCGCCTACCTGGTCGGCGCCAGGGGCCGGCCGATCGACGCCGTCATCCTCGGCGTCTTCGTCACGCTCTCGCATACCAGCGGCATCGTTCTGGTGGGACTGCTGGCCTCACTGGGCTCGGCCTGGCTGGTGCCGTCACGGCTCGAGGTCTATCTCGGACTGGCGCTGGGCATCCTGGTCGTCGGGCTGGGCCTGTGGATGCTGTGGGCGCAACGCAATCTCATCGCGCTGGCCATGGGCGATCCGATCGACGAGGGCCATGCCCATTCGCACTCCCACGATCATGATCACGGCCATGATCACGGCCACGACCACGATCACGATCATGCCCATGACCACGCCCATGAGCACCACGACCACGGCGCCGAGGCCGGGTCGCACACCCACGGCTGGGGCACCCCGCACGCGCACCGG
>JBEKZK010000468.1:0-4537 GCA_049509935.1 Xanthobacteraceae bacterium
GCCGAGGCCTGCGGCCTCGGCGAACACGCGGGCCCAGGTCGCGGTGTCGAGCTCGTCGCCGCGCCCGACCAGCTCCAGCGGATTGGAGCAGTACGGACAGCCGAGCGGACAGCGATGGGTCAGCTCGGCCAGCAGCCCGAGCGGTCGCGGCAGCGTGTCGGGGGCGGCCATCTCAGAGCTCCAGAAGCTTCTTGTCGGCGAGCGAGCGCAGCAGCGCCGTGACGTCGGTCAGCACCCGCTCGCGCGGCGCCTGGAAGGTGGCGGCGAGCTCGTCGACGATCTGCTCGAAGCTCAGCTCCCCGGTGCAGCGCTTGAGGATCTCGGCGGCGATCGCGTCCGGCTTGAACACGCGCTCCGGCGCCAGCAGCACCAAGCCGCCCTGCGCCTCGTTGTTGACCAGGCGTACCCCATGAGGCAGGCGCGGGCGGGCGTCCGCCGCGATTCCGGCCGGGGCGTCGCTCACGACGGCTCCTGATCCGCCGGCACGAAGGCGCCGGGCGAGACGTGTCGCGGCTCCACATAGGCGTGGTGGAGCGCATCGAGCTGTGCCCACAGCACGTCGCACTTGAACTCCAGCGCAGCCATGACCGCCTGCTGGCCCTCCGGCGTGACCGCATGGCGCTTGACATAGTCGAGCGCGAAATCGGAATCGCGCTTGGCCTGCGGCGGGCGCTTGTCGAAATAGGCGAGCGTCTCCTTGGTGACGAAATCGTAGCTTTTCAGCATGCCTTCGACCCGCTCGCCGATGATTGCCGGGGAGAACAGCTCGGTGAGCGAGGATGCGACCGCCTCCAGCAGCGATTTCTCGCGCACGAAGCGCACGTAGGCTTCCACCGCGAACCGCGTGCCCGGCAGGATCCCCCGGGTGGAGACGACGTAGTCGCGCTCCAGGCCGAGGCCGTCGGTCAGGCGCAGCCAGCGCGCGATGCCGCCTTCGCCCTCGCGCGTGCCGTCGTGATCGACCAGGCGGCCGCGCCATTCGCGGCGCGTCGCCGGGTCGTCGCAGCGCGCGATCAGGCTCGCGTCCTTGATCGGGATCATCGCCTGGTAGTAGTAGCGGTTGAGCGCCCACGCCTGCACCTGACCCCTGGTGCACCTGCCGCCGTGCAGCAGGTGATGAAACGGATGCAGCCGGTGGTAACGGCGGGCGCCGATGTCGCGCAGGCGCTCCTCGAGCTCGGCCGGCGAGAGCAGCATCACAGCACGATCTCCATTCCGTCTTCCGCGACCTCCCAGCCGGCGGCCTCGACCCGGCGGCGCTCGGGCGATCCCGCCACCAGGATCGGATTGGTGTTGTTGATATGGATATAGATGCGCCGTCGCGACAGCGCGGCAAGTGCGCTCAGCGAGCCGTCCGGCCCGTCGATCGGCATGTGCCCCATGCGCAGGCCGGTCTTGCTGCCGGTGCCGGTGCGGATCATCTCGTCATCCTCGAACAGCGTGCCGTCGAACAGCACGACGTCGGCACGTGCCAGCCGGCTTTCCAGCGCCGGCGTGATCCGCGCGCTTCCCGGAACGAAGGCGAGCCGCGCCCGGTCCGTGGTGATCTCGACGCCTACCGTCGCCCCGGTCTCGCCGCCGATCTCGGGATCGTCGCCCTCCAGATAGAGCGGAACCTTTCCCGGCACCGCGAACAGCTCCGCGCTCAACCCCGGAGCCGGCTCGAACGGCGTCTCCAGCGCCACCGCCTCACGCGATACCACGCCGGCTGCGAGCACGTCGAAGATCGGGTTGTCCCCGAGCACCCGCAGGGTCTCGCCGGTGCCATAGAGCGAAAACGCCTGACGCTCGCGCAGGCACAGCAGGCCGGCGACCTGGTCGACCTCGGCGCCGGTGAGCACCACCGCGCCGATCGGGCTGTGGCGCAACGCGGCGCTCTGCGGATGCAGCGCCGCCGTTGTCTCGATCTGGTAGCGCAGGTCGGGAGCGGCGTTGAGCAGGATCCACGTCCTGCGGTCCGCCGACAGCGCCACGCTCGCCTGCGTGCGCGCCTTCACCCGCGGGTCACCGCCCCACGCCAGACGGCAGACCGGGCACTGGCAGTTCCACTGCGGAAAGCCACCCCCCGCCCCCGCCCCGAGCACGATGGCGGTCAGCCCCGCCATGGGGCGGCGCACCGAATGCGCTTGCGGACGCTCAGAGCTCGGCCGGAAGGTAGCCGTTGATCTCGAGGCCGACGCAGATCTCAACGAGGGTCGGGGTGGTCCAGGTCATGGCATTCCTCCGCTTGAACATTGTCTAGCCGCTGCCGGGCTGTTGGGAAAAGAGTTAGCGCAACGCTCCCGCCGGCGCAACGCCCCCGCGGACGCAAAAAAATCCCGCGCGCCAAGGCACGCGGGACCAGATCTCGTCAGCTGAACTTCGTCAGCCGAACTTCGTCAGCTCAACCTTGTCGGCTCAACCTTGTCAGCTCGACCTTGTCAGCTCGGCGGCGCGCCCGTCGCGGCGGCGGGCGTTGCGTCGACCTAGAACTCGGCCGGAAGGTAGCCGTTGATCTCGAGGCCAACGCAGATTTCGACGAGTGTCGGGGTGGTCCAGGCCATGTGGTTCCTCCATCGGGTTCGCCGCCGGCGGCGGTCGCAGCTTGATCGGTTCGAACCTAGCAAAGGACGAGCGGTATCGCAATGGAGCGCTTACGGCGAATGCGCCATGAAATAGGCGAGATCCTCGATGTCGTCGTCCCCGAGCGGCGCCACCACGTCGGCCATCGAGGCGTCATAGCCCGGCCGGGCATTGGACCGGTAGTCGCGCAGCGACTTGGCGAGGTAGTCCTCGCGCTGCGAGGCGATCCGCGGGATGTTGTCGTGGCCGGCGAAATCGGCGCCATGGCAGAAATCGCAGTGGTGCTTATGCACCAGCGCCCGCGCCCGCTCCATGCGCGCCGCCTCCGGCTCCGCGGCCGGCTTCGCCGCCGGGAGCCCGGCGACGAGGTCGGCCATCTGCTGCAGGTCGTCGTTGCCGAGGTCCCTCGTCATCTCGTTCATCGGCTCGACCACCCGCAGCTTTTCCCGGAACATGTAGAGCTGGATCACCACGTAGGCGGACGGCTGGGCGCCGAGCGAGGGAACCAGCGGCGTCTCCGACTGGCCGTTCGCGCCGTGGCAGGCGAGGCAGGGCGCCATGCGTTCTTCCAAGGTCGCGGCTGCGCAACTCCAGAGAGCCGCAATGGCAGCGCAGAATGCCAGGACGATCGCATGCAGCGCGCTCCGCTTCACCCTCCCGTGGAGGGCCTGGAGGGGGGAGCCGCGCCGCGCCCGCCGCGAGCCCTTGCTTGTCCCTTGCTTGACATCGCATGGATCAGCCATGAATTATCCCCCGACAGGGAGATAATTATGCCTCGCATCAAGAGATTGTTCACGACGGCCGAGGCGGCCGATCTGGCCGAGTCGCAGCCCGGCGCCATCGAAAAGGCCATCGAGGACGGCATCGTGGAGGTTCGCAAGGCACCCGCGCCGATGGCCGGTGCGCGACCACGCCGGCTCCTCTCCGCGGAGGGCATCTATTACGTGGCCTTCCTGAAGCTGTGCGATCTCCACTTTTCCAAGGCGCACAGGCAGCGGCTCTGGAGCTGGTTCAAGGAGACGCCGCCCGAGCGCCTGCTGACCGCGAGGTGGCATCTCTCGCCCGGCATCGACATCCGTCCGGGCGAGCTGCTCGCGGCGGTCCGTGATCGCGTGACCTGGTACGCGCGCGCCCGCGATCGCTGGATCGAGCAGAACCCGGGCATCAAGGGCGGAACGCCGGTCGTCAAGGGCACCAGGGTGTCGGTCTACTCCATCCGGGGCCGGATCGACCACGGCGACACCGTCGAGGACGTGCTGGAGGATAATCCCGACCTTCCGCGTGACGCCATCGAGGCGGCGCTGGCCTACGCGCGCGCCAACCCACTTATCGGTCGACCTGGCGGAAGACCCTGGCAGGCGTAGCCTGCGGTGCGGTTCTTCGTCGACGAATGCCTCGCTCCGGCGCTTGCCCGACGTCTCAATGAGCGCGGTTTCGACGCGATTCATCCCCTCGATGTGGGTCGGCGCGGCGAGCTCGATCACACTGTCCTGAGGCGATGCGTCGAAGAGGACCGGATTCTGATCACCGAGAATGCCCGCGACTTCCGTGATCTCATGGGCAGGATCGACATGCATCCGGGCCTCGTCATCCTCCCTTCGATCAGTCGCGCTGGCACCCTGAGGCTGGTGGACGCCGTACTGCGCTATCTCGGGCAGCAGGCCGACCCGCGGGACTACATGCTCAACCGTGTCCTCGAAGTAGGAGAGGATGGCGCGATCGCCGAGTACAAACTGCCGGACTGAGCGGCGTGATTGCGATGACTCATCGTCATTTCCGGCAGTCCTTGAATTGCGGAACGGCCGCCATCGTCGATATCGATCGGGAAGAGTGTCGGAACCGCCCTCTGACCCGATGCCCTCAGTTCGCCGCATCAGGGGCGCCCGCATAGGTGACCCGGTAGATCGCGCCGTTGAAGTCGTCGGCGATCAGCATCGAGCCGTCCTTGAGGAACAGGACGTCGTTCGCCCGGCCC
>JBEKZK010000469.1:0-4528 GCA_049509935.1 Xanthobacteraceae bacterium
GTAGACCGCGGTGGCGGCGCGCGGCTCGATCGCGTTGGGGACCAGCCGGTTGTTGATGAGGTCGAGATCGACCACATGGGCGGCGCGCGAGAACGCGGCGTCGACCGCCGCCTCGTCGCCGAGCGCCCAATGGTAGATGGTGTTGTTGGGGGCCTCGGGGTGGATCTGCGGCGCACCGGCGGCCTGCGCCGCCACGACGTCGACCACGGCGGGCAGCTCCTCGTAGTCGACCTCGACCAGCTCGGCGGCGTCGCGCGCCTGGTTCCTGGTCTCCGCCACGACCACCGCGACCGCGTTGCCGACGAACCTGACGACGTCATGGGCGAGCGGCGCCCAGGCGCCCATCTTCATCGGCGTGCCGTCGGTCGAATGGATCATCCAGCCGCAGATCAGATTGCCGACCTTGTCGTCGGCGAGCTGCGCGCCGGTGAGCACGCCGACCACGCCCGGCGCGGCCGCGGCCTTCGCCGTATCGATGCCCCGGATGCGCGCGTGCGGGTGCGGACTACGCACGAACACCGCGTGGTGGGCGTGCTTGATCGGAATGTCGTCGGTGTAGTTGCCCTCACCGGTGATGAAGCGGCGGTCTTCCTTGCGCACAACCCGCGCGCCGATGCCTTCGTGGCCCATGAAACCCTCCCTACTCGGCAGCGCGTGCCGCGCCGGCGCCAGCCGCCGCCGCAGCTACGGCCTTGACGATATTGTGATATCCGGTGCAGCGGCAGAGATTGCCGTCGAGATTTTCGCGGATCGTCGCCTCGTCGGGATGGGGAATCCGCCTGAGCAGATCGACCACCGTCATGATCATGCCGGGGGTACAGAACCCGCACTGCAGGGCATGGTTCTCGCGAAACGCCGCCTGCACCGGATGCAGCTCGTCGCCCTTGGCGAGCCCCTCGATGGTCACGATCTCGGACCCGCTCGCCTGGGCGGCCAGCATTGTGCACGACTTGACCGACCGGCCGTCGAGATGGACCGTGCAGGCGCCGCACTGGCCGGTGTCGCACCCGACATGGGTGCCGGTCAGCCCGAGCGTCTCGCGCAGGAATTCGACCAACAGGGTGCGGTCCTCGACCTGCCTCGACACGGATCGACCGTTCACCTTGACGTCGACTTGTGCCATTCGCTTCCTCCCATCTGATTGCAGTTGCCTGCCCCGACCGATAGGCGACGCCGGTATCCGGTATGGAGTACCATGAGGCCGGCGACAGGCCGCGGGCGCGACCGGTTTCGGCCGAGCGTCTCGTTCCCCGGGGTATTGATCCGTGGTCATCGCCGCGTCAAGCCCCGAAGCCCATTTCTTTTGATGCCGCAAGGCGCTCGATGGCGTGGCTCGGGAGCTCGCGCATTCCGGGTCGACCGCCTCGCCATCGAAAGCCAGGATTTGGATGCTGCCCGGTCGAGTGGAATGAAGCCCACTCGAGCAGCGCCCGACAGCAAGGCGGGAGGAACTCGGGCGGTTAAGGAGGCATTAAAGTCATCTGGGGTAGTGTGACGAGGGAAAGGCACCCGTCGATAATGATGAGCAGCTCCACAGCCATGGCGGTCCATCGGTCGGTGATTCGTAGATTGATGAGGGCTGCCGGATACGGCTCGATCTTCGCTCTTCTCGGCGGATCAGTTTCGGCATTGGCGGAAGAGTGTCCGGGGAACGTGGACGCGCTGGGTACCGAGCGCGTGCTCGTCGTCGATCCGCATGAGCACGCCCGCGTCGGCACGATGCAATATCGAGAGACGCTACCATTGGCCGACAAGGAAGTGGTCCTGACGTTCGATGACGCGCCCGTGCTGCCCTATACCAATCACGTCCTGGAAGCGCTCGCCGCCGAATGCGTGAAGGCGACGTTCTTCGTGGTCGGCCGACAGGCTCGTGCCTTTCCCAGCATCGTCCGTCGCATCTACAACGAAGGGCACACGGTCGCGACCCACAGCCAGGACCATCCTCTCATCTTCACCCGCCTGCCGATTGGCGCGGCGAGAAGCCAGATCGATCAGGGGATCAAATCGGTGGCCGCGGCGCTCGGCAATCCGAGCGTGCTCGCCCCGTTCTTCCGGTTCCCGGGGCTCGGCCGCTCGCTCGCGATCGAGTCCTATCTTGCATCGCGCGGCATCATGACGTGGAGCGCCGACCTTCTGGCGGACGACTGGACCCATATCAGCGCCCAGGAGGTCCTCTCTCGCGCGCTTGCGCGACTCGAGCAGAAGGGCAAGGGAATCCTGCTGCTGCACGACATCCAGCCGGCGACAGCGTTGATGCTGCCGCAACTGCTGCGAGAGCTGAAGGAACGCGGATATCATATCGTCCAGGTGGTGCCCGCCGGAATCGATCGGCCCGAGACCGCCACCGAACCGACGAGCTGGGCGATGCGCAAGCCATCCCGATCAACGTGGCCGGCAACGCTCGCGCCGCCGATTTCAAGGCTCGACGCGCCGAGCGCACAGAGCTTCGGCTGGCCTCATCCGTTCCGCGGGCAGATGCTGGCGCGGATGCCGATCCCTCCCGCCATGATCGACGCGCTGCGGGCGGACGCGCCGCAGCGCCTGGCCGCCTGGTCGCCCGCCGACCGCGGAGGATCACCAACCGTGCGGCCGATATCGACGTTCGGCGTGCTGCCGCAACTCGACGACATGTCGGAGTCGGCCGATGCTGGCGATCCTGCGCGGCCGGTCATGGCCTCGAGCGAAACTTTTTCCTCGATGCTGACGCCTTCTCCAGCGCTGGCCCCGGAAAGACTGCACTCGCCGGCCTCAACCTCGACACCGCATGCCAAGACCCGGCCACACTCGGTCGCGAGCGCTGCAGTGCCACTGCCCGCTTTCGTCGCACACGCCTCCGGCGCCAGCAAGACACGCCTCGCACCAGTTTATTAGGCTGGGCTCGGGAACGTCGCGCACCGACAGACTCGCGCGGCACGTTTTGCGCTCCGCTGGTCGAGCGATCCCGACCCGCGAAAAGGTGAAGGCCCGAAAATCAGGCCTTCACCAAGTTGCGCATGGACAGACAAGCCTCGCGTTGGGAACAAAAGCTTGCCTGACGAAACGATGTCGAAGAAGGTTCGCCGAGTCAATGCCGGCGACCGGCGCCCTTCAGGACGAGAACTTGATAGCAGATGCCCCGGATTGACCCCCGGGCGCCAACCAGTGATGAGCAGGCCTCCCGTCGAATGAGCTCGCCGAACGTTCAGGTGGACCTAGAGGCCCAGCCTGCGCATTTTGTCCCAGAGCGTCGTGCGAGAGACGCCGAGCAACGCAGCCGCTCTGCCGATCTCACCGCCGGTCTGGCGCATCGCTTCCTCGATGTGCAGGCGTTCAGCACGCTGGCGTGCCTCGGCGAGGCTCATGACGCGATCTCCCAGTTCGTCGCGTAAGGCTTCTTCGGGAAAGATGGCTTGAGCCGAAAGCTGGGCTGCACCAGCCGACAAGCAAAGCGCGCGTTCCAGCCTGTTGCGCAGCTCGCGGACGTTCCCTGGCCATGAATAGTCGCGCAAGGCCGCCGCCGCGGCGATGGTCAACGATGGAACGCGCTGGCCCCCGCTGCGCGCGAGCCGCGTGAGGAAGTGCTCCGCCAACGGAACGATGTCCTCGCGCCGCGCACGCAGCGGCGGGATGTGCAGCTCGATCACGTTGAGCCGGTAGTACAGATCAGCGCGGAAATGCCCCCCGGCGATGAGGGCGGACAGGTCGGCGTTGCTCGACGACACGATACGCGCGTTCGACACCATCTCCTGTGCGCCACCCAGCCTGCGATAGCTTCCATCCTCCAAGAGGCGCAGGAGCTTGCCCTGTAGCTGCAGCGGCAGCGCCGATACTTCGTCGAGGAACAGGGTGCCGGCTCCGGCTTGCTCCACGAGGCCCACATGCGCGGTACGTGATCCGGTGACGGCTCCGCGCTCGTGACCAAACATCTCGGTCTCGGCACGGTCGACCGGGATCGTGGCGCAGCTGACGACAACGAAGGGCAGATCCCGCCGGATCGACGCGTCATGCAGCTGTCGCGCGGCAAGCTCCTTTCCGACACCGGTCTCTCCCAACAGCAGCACGGAGGTCTCGGAATCCTTCACACGCGAGAGCTCCAGCTCGACACCGCGCATCGCGGTGGAAGCGCTCAGCGTTTGGCGGCCCGGAACGTCGCTTCCTGCGGCAACCTCTCGAGCGCACAGGACGGCGATCTTCTGCAGCAGCGTCTCCACCTCGAATGGCTTGGTCACATAATCGTCCGCTCCGGCCCGTATCAGGCGCACCGCCTGCTCAACCTCGCCGAACGCCGTTATGAAGATCACAGGCGTGGCGCCGAGATCGGGGAGGGCTCGCCGAAACAACTGCTCACCGTCCAGATCCGGGAGGCGGATATCGCAAACCAGAACCCGGCATTCCGCATCACGCAGCTTGGACAGGGCCTCCTCACCGGACTGCCACCAGCGCGCCCGGTAGCCTTCCAATTCAAGGCGCTGCATCAGCGACTCCCCCATGATCGGATCGTCGTCGACTATGCCGATCATGGGCCGGGGCCCGGCGGACGAAATGCCCG
>JBEKZK010000047.1:0-13523 GCA_049509935.1 Xanthobacteraceae bacterium
TCGTCATGCGTCGTCACAGCCAAAATCGAGAACCTGAGGGGGAGAAACCATGAAACTCGTCCGCTTTGGCCCCGCCGGCCGCGAGAAGCCCGGAATCATCGATCCAGCCGGCCGCATTCGCGACCTCTCGGGCGTTGTCGACGACATTGCGGGTGAGACGCTGGGCCCCAAGGGCCTCGCCCGGATCCGCAAGGCGAAGATCGACAAGCTGCCCACCGTCAGGGGCGCAGCGCGGCTCGGGCCGTGCGTGGGCCGGGTCGGCAACTATATCGCGATCGGCCTCAACTACGCGGACCACGCCGCTGAGGCTGGCATGCCGATCCCCAAGGAGCCGATCATCTTCAGCAAGGCGCCGAACTGCATCGTCGGCCCCAACGACGACATCATGCTGCCCAAGGGCTCTAAGAAGACCGACTGGGAGGTCGAGCTTGCGATCGTCATCGGGTCGCGTGCGCGCTACCTGTCGAAGAAGGACGCCCTCGAGGTGGTGGCCGGCTATTGCGTCGCCAACGACGTCTCGGAGCGCGAGTTCCAGCTCGAGCGCGGCGGCTTGTGGAACAAGGGCAAGGGCTGCGAGACCTTCGGTCCGCTCGGTCCCTGGATGGTGACCAGGGACGAGATCGCCAACCCGCAGAAGCTCGACATGTGGCTCGACGTCAACGGCAAGCGTTGCCAGACCGGCAATACCAGAACGATGATCTTCGGCGTCGCCCATCTGGTCTGGTACGTCTCCCAGTTCGTCGTTCTGGATCCGGGCGATGTCATCGCCACCGGGACGCCACCCGGCGTCGGCCAGGGCATGAAGCCGGAGCCGCAGTTCCTCAAGGCCGGCGACGTCGTGCACCTCGGCGTCGAGGGACTCGGCGAGCAGGAGCAGAAGGTGGTCAGGTTCAAGATGTGAGTCGACCGCTCTTGCCGACCGACGCCTCGGCTCACCAGCGGCCGGCGAAATGGTGCACCGGGCCGCGCCCCTTGCCGATCGCCAGCTCGTCCGCCGCGGCGATCGCCCGGGTCACATAGGCCTTGGCCTCGACGACCGCCTCGGCGAGCGGGAGCCCCTTGGCGAGGCCGGCGGCGATCGCGGCCGACAGGGTGCATCCGCTGCCGTGGGTGTTGCGGGTGGCGATGCGGTGCGCCGGCAGGCGCAGCTCGGCGGTGCCGTCGAAGAAGACGTCCACGCTTTCCGCGCCGCCGCCGTGGCCGCCCTTGACCAGCACCGCGCCAGGACCGAGCGTCAGCAGCCGCTCGGCCTGCATGCGCATGTCGGCCTCCGTTTCCGCCACGGCTGTGTCGAGCAGCACGGCGGCTTCCGCCAGGTTGGGCGTCACCAGCAGCACGCGGGGAATCAGCACGCGGCGCAGCACATCGACGGCGTCGGCGGTCATGAGTCGCCGGCCGGTCGTGGCGATCATCACCGGATCGAGCACGACCCTGCGCTGGCGCCAGCGGGCGAGCCCGGCGGCGACCGCCTCGACGACGGCCGGCTGCGACAGCATGCCGATCTTCACGGCGCCGACCGCCAGATCGGAGAACACCGCGTCGATCTGCTGTGCCACGAACGCGGCGGGCACGTCGTGGACCGAAACGACGGCGGTCGTGCTCTGCGCGGTAAGCGCCGTGATCACCGAGGCCCCGTAGACACCGAGCGCCGAAAAGGTCTTCAGGTCGGCCTGCATGCCGGCGCCACCGCTTGAGTCCGAGCCCGCAATGGTGACGGCGATTGCGGTCATCGCGGCTCCGCGCGTCTGCCGATCGCGTGATCGACGATTGCCCGCAGCCGGCGCGCGGCAGCGCCCGGATCGGGCGCGAGCGACAACGCCGAGATCACCGCGATGCCGTCGGCGCCCGCCGTGATGACATCGGCGGCATTGGTCTCGTCGATGCCGGCGATCGCCCCGATCGGCAGGCGCGGCGCCCGGTCGCGCAGCACCTCGAGGATCGCGACGAGCCCGGTGATACCTACCGGCGGGTCGGGGTTGTCCTTCGAGGTCGTCGCGAACACGCCACCCACGCAGACGTAATCCAGCGTCTCGATCGGCGCGGCTCGCGCTTGGGCGACCGTCTTGATCGACTGGCCGATGATGGCGGCGGGCCCGAGCATCGCCCGGGCATCCTCCGGCGCCAGGTCGTCCTGGCCGACATGGACGCCGTCCGCCCCGGCCGCGAAGGCGACGTCCGCACGGTCGTTGACGAGCAGCGCGACGTTGAACGGCGCAAGTGACGCCTTGATGGCGCGCGCCTCATCGACCATCCGCCGCGTCGTCGCGTGCTTGTCGCGCAGTTGCACCATAGTGGCCCCGCCACGCGCCACTTGCGCCGACAGCTCGGCAAGTCGCACGCCGCCGGCGCGGTCGGGGTCGACGAGGGCGTAGAGGCGAAGATCGACCATCGGATCATGCTCCCTGACGGGGCGGCGCTTCGTCAAGATATCGCGATTCCGCCCAATTGCGGCAACGACGCCCGTTCCTGCGGCAACCGGCGCCGGTTTTGCATCCGAACGCGCCCATGCTTTAAGATTTGGCGCCCTTTGACCCATCCCGGTTTGCCGACGTCCGGCATCTCGCAGGCGGTTCGGGCTCGACCGACGCGCATGCGGCAGACCGGTGTCCACTCAGCTTGAAAACGCGCTCGAGCGCCCGGTCGCGCCGGGCTCATCGGAGGCACGCATGGTTCCGTTCTTCGTCCAGATCAAATGTCACCTCGGCAAGTCCTATCAGGTGGCGAACCGGCTCGCAGACGCCGAAATCGCCTCCGAGATCTACTCCACGGCGGGCGATTTCGACCTGCTGGTCAAGTTCTACGTCGAGGACGGCGCCGACATCGGCCATTTTGTCAACGAGAAGGTGCAGACCATTCCGGGAATCCAGGACACGCGCACGATCATCACGTTCAAGGCCTTTCCGACGTGAGTGCACCTTGTGGCGCATGTCCTTGATCGGCGAACCGGGTCCACTTCGCCGGGACATGCGCTAGCCGGTCCGGATGCGGCTGCGTCCGATGCCGAGTTGACGCTCGCGCCAGATCACGAACAGGCCGGCCAGAGCGATGATCGCTGCGCCCACGAAGACCAGCGCCGACGGCACCTCGCCGAACATCGCGTAGCCGAGCACGAACGCCCAGAAGATCGACGTGTAGTCGAACGGCGCAACCACCGAGGTCGGCGCAAAGCGATAGCTCTCGGTGAGCAGCAGATGCGAGACGCCGCCGATCATTCCGATGGCGATCAGCGCCGCGAGCTCCTGGCCGGTCGGCCGATGCCAATCGAACGGCAGCGTGAGCAGGCCGCCGACCGCGCAGATCAGCGAGAAATACAGAACGATCGCCGACGTCGTCTCGCTGTCGGTCAGCCGCCGGGTCTGGATGACCGAGCCGGCGTTGCAGAAGGCGGCGGCCAGGCCCAGCACCGCTCCAATGGTCTGGGTGCTGCCGCCGGCCGCGGACGACGACAGATCGAGATACGGCACCAGCATCACCAGGACGCCGACGAATCCGACGCCGACGGCCGACCAGCGGTAGACCCGCACCCTCTCCTTCAGCACCAAGGCGGCGAGCGCGACCGTGATCAGCGGCGCCGCGAACCCGATCGCGGTGGCGTTCGCCAGGGGAAGCCGCGCCAGCGCGGCGAAGCTCAGGAACATGCCGGCGATGCCGACGAGGCCGCGCCCGAAATGCCCGAACGGCCTGCCAGTGCGCACCGCGGTGGTCAGCTCGCCGCGCAGGGCGTAGATGATCACCACCGGGACGATCGCGAAGGCGCTGCGGAAGAACACGACCTGGCCGAGCGGGACAATCTCACCGAGCCAGCGGATCAGCGCCGACATGATGGAGAACAGCAGCGCCGAGACGAGCTTGAGCAGGATGCCTTTGACGACGTCCATGGGCGTGTCGGACCACCCGAGACGAATCGAGGAACGCGCAATTGACCACACCCGGACGCCGCCCGGAAGCCTCGGGGCCGGGACGCTCCGGGACGCCGGGCGGGGTCCGATCCGCTCAGGTCCGTCCCGGGCGCCGCGGCCCTTCGACGGGAGGCAACGACTTGATGTAGGTGGCGATTGCGGTGCGGTCCTCGGGGCTGAGCTGCTCGGTGTTGCGTACCACCTCGGTCATCGTCGAGCCGACCGAATCCCCCTCGCGGTCCTGGCCGGTTTCCAGCAGATAGGCGATGTCCTTCTCCGACCAGTTCTCGAGGCCGCGCTGGGTGATGTTGGGCACCCAGCCCTTGCCGTCGAGGGCAGGTGCGCCGGCAAACCGCAGCGCCGTCACGATCCCGCCGAGGAGATTGCGCGCGCTGTGGCACTCGGCGCAGTGGCCGGGCCCGTTGACCAGATAGGCGCCGCGGTTCCAGGCCGCGGATTTCGTCGAGTCGGGCCGGAACGGCGCGCCGTCGAGGAACAGCAGCTTCCACACGCCGACGCCGCGCCGGATATTGAACGGAAACGCAACGTCATGGTCGCGTACCCTGCCGCGGACCGGTGGCAGCATCTTGATGAAGGCGAACAGGTCGCGCGCGTCATCGATCGTGATCCGCTGATAGGACGCATAGGGGAATGCCGGGTAGTAGTGACGCCCGTCGGGCGACGTGCCCCTGGTGAGCGCGGTGACGAACTCAGCCTCGGTCCACGCTCCTATGCCGTCGGTCGGATCGGGCGAGATGTTCGGCGCATAGAACGTCCCGAACGGCGACTTGAGCGCGAGGCCGCCGCCGAGCCGGCTCTTGTCGTCCTGCCCGGGCACCGCATGGCAGGAGACGCAGCCGCCGACGCGGAACATGGTCTGTCCATTTGCCAGATCGGCGTGCCGCGCACCGAGCGCTCCCGCCGGGACCACGTCCGGTTCGCTGACGAACCACAGCACGGCAACGCCGAGCACGGCGGCCGCGGCTACCGGGACGACGAGCTTGCGGAGCATCCGCTTCCGTGAACGCGCGCCGGCTGATCGCGATCAGGTCTTCTTGACGCGGTAGAGCTCGTGGCAGCCGCCGCAATTCTTGGCGACGACCGCGAAGGCTTCCTTGAAGGTCGCCAAGTCCTTCACCTTATCGCCGGCGGCCTTCGAATCGGCGGCAAACTTGGCGAACCTCGCCTTGAAGTCCGCGGGCTCCTCCCACACCTTGGACGTCGCCGCAGTCTCGCCGCCGGTCTTGGAATTCTCCGGAAAAAGATTGGGCATCTTGTTCGCCGCGTCGACGAAGGTCACGAAGATCGTCTGCGCCTTGGCGAGATCGAACGGGGCATCTCCCTTGACCATCGCGGAACCGATCTTGGCCTGATCGCCGTTCGCCTTCATCAAGGCCTTGCGTGCCTGGATCGGGTCGGATTGAGCGGCGACCGCGGCCACGCCCAGCATGATGGTGGCGACGGCCATCACAATTCGAAAGGTCATTCGATCGTCCTCCCTGGTGTCGGGCCCCTGCCCGACCGTGGCAAGCACCGCGCGGCGGCGGCAATCCTCTCTGATCGGTTCGCGATATTCTGTTGTTCGCGTGCCGGCCGGCGACCGCTCAATGGATCACGTTTTGGTGAACCCTTGCGGTCACAGCGTATGCACGCGACGCCCCTCCTCGATCGCGGCCCACAACCGCTCCGGCGTCGCCGGCATGTCGACGTGGCGGATCCGATAGGCACGCCACAGGGCATCGACGATGGCATTCATCAGGGCGGGGCAGGAGCCTATCGCACCGGCCTCGCCGGCTCCCTTCACGCCGAGCGCGTTGGTGACGCACTTCACGTTTCGGGTCGTGAAGGCGAAATCCGGCGCATCGCCGGCGCGCGGCAGCGCATAGTCCATCAGGGTCGCGGTGACGAGCTGGCCGGACTCCGCATCGTACACGGCGCGTTCCATCAGCGCCTGGCCGATCCCCTGGACGGCGCCGCCGTGAACCTGGCCGGCCAGCATCAGCGGATTGAGCGTCAGGCCGAAATCATCGACCACCACGTAATTGACGATCTCGACGCCGCCGGTCTCGGGATCGATCTCGACCTCGACCACATGGGTGCCGTTCGGATAGGTCGCTTCGGTCGGCACGAAGGCGTCCTGGGTGACCAGGCGATCCGGGCTTGCCCGAGGCGACGCGACAAGCTCGGCGAACGACAGCGCCCGATCGGTGCCGGCGACGCGAACCGTACCGGCGGCGATCTCCAGATCGGCGGAGCTCGCCTCGAGCGCGTCGGCCGCGATCGTCCTCAGGTTGTCGGCGAGCTTCTTCGCCGCCCCGGCAACGGATGCCCCGGCACAGGGAATGGAGCTCGAGCCGCCGGTGCCGGTACCGGTGGCGATCAGATCGGTGTCCCCCTGGATCACCCGGATGCGATCGGGCGGCAGATCGAGATGATCGGCTATGAGCTGAGCGTAGGCCGTGTGATGACCCTGGCCGCTCGACTGGGTGCCGGTCAGCACCGTCACCGAGCCGTCCGCCTCGAGGCGGACCGTCGCGGTATCCGGCCCGTTGTTGCCGCACGCCTCGATGTAGGTCGCAAGCCCACGGCCGCGCAGCAGACCGCGCTTCCGCGACTGTGCGACGCGCTTGTTGAACCCGTCCCAGTCGGCGTTTTTCTGCGCCTCGGCCATGTGACCGGCGAATTCGCCGGAATCGTAGACCTTTCCGGTTGGCGTCTTGTACGGCATGGCGCTCGGCCGGATGAAATTCCGCCGCCGCAACACATCCGGTCCCACACCGAGCTCGCGCGCCGCGGTATCGACCAGCCTCTCGATCACGTAAGCGGCTTCCGGGCGGCCAGCGCCGCGGTAGGCATCGACCGGGATCGTGTTGGTGAAGGCGCCGCGGATGCGCAGGTGGCAGGTCGGTATGTCGTAGACTCCCGGCAGCATTCCGGCGCCGATGAACGGGATGAAGGGCGCATAGACCGACAGATACGCTCCCATGTCGGCGACGGTGTCGACGCTGAGCGCGAGAAACCGGCCCTTGTGGTCGAGCGCCAGCTTGGCGGTGGTGACGTTGTCACGGCCGTGGGTATCGCCGAGGAAATGCTCGGTGCGCTCCGCCACCCACTTCACCGGACGCTGCAGCCGCTTGGCGGCGACGGCGGCAAGGGCATATTCGCGATACGGAAAGAGCTTGGTGCCGAAGCCGCCGCCGACGTCCGGCGTGACGATCCGCATCCTGTCGGGCGCGATCTTCAGCACGTCCTTGCACAGAACGTCACGGATCGCGTGGCCGCCCTGGCTGCCGAGCGTCAGCGTCACCCGGTCGGTAGCGGCATCGTACTCTCCGATGACGGCGCGGGTGTCGAGATAGTTGGTGACCAGCCGCTGATTGACCAGGGTCAGCGAAACGACCCGGTCGGCCGCCGCAAAAGCGCGATCGGTCGCCGCCTCGTCGCCCAGCGCCGTCGCGAAGGCGAGGTTGCCGGGCTGGTCCGGCCAAACCGCGGGCGCCCCGGGGGACAGCGCCGCCACGGCGTCGACCACGTGCGGCAGCGGCTCCCAGTCGATCACGATCGCCTCGGCGGCGTCGTTTGCCTGCTCCACCGTCTCCGCAACGATGAACGCCACGGCGTCACCGACGTGACGAACCTCGCCGCGCGCCAGCACGCCATAGGGCGGTACGACGATGCGGGCTCCCGGCAGCTCGACATGGCACGGCAACGGCCCGAGATCGGCAATGTCCTCGGCGGTGAGCACGAGCGCGACGCCCGGCATCCGGCGGGCGGCCTCCACGTCGTGCACGGTGAATCGCGCCCGGGCATGGGGCGAGCGCAGCACCACGGCCCGGCACAGACGCTCCGGCGCGTGATCCGACACGTAGCGCCCGGCGCCGCGCAGCAGCGCATCATCCTCCTTGCGCCGCATCGCGGCGCCAAAACCGAATTTCGTAGGGGTCATGTCGATGCCGCGTCTTGCCGGAAAAGCATGAATCGAGCGTTGCCGGCGCGACGCTAGCACATCGGCCGCGGACTGGGCCACGATCGGGAGCGGCTGTCTTGGCTGGCATTCCGGAACCGGGAAGCGGCGCCGGAGGGACGCTTGGGTCAGGCCTCGTGGCGGGACAGTATCGCCGACCTGCCGGCGATCTGCTCGGCCAGAGTCACCAGTGCCCGGCGAATCCGCGGATTCTTGATGTCCGCATAGGCGTGCACCAGTCGCAGCGCGCCGGCGGTCTCCAGAAACGCGAATGCCTCATTGGCGCCCTGGCCGAATGCCGGGGCTCCGGACTCGGTGGCGCCGAACAGAAATGCGACCGGCACTCCGAGCACCTCGGCGATCCGGGTCAGGCGTCCGGCGCCGACCCGGTTGACCCCCTTCTCGTACTTCTGGACTTGCTGGAAGGTGATTCCGATGCGGCTGGCGAGGTCGGTCTGCGACATGCCGCGCACCAGCCGCTGGGCACGAATCCGCCGCCCGACATCAATGTCGCGGCTATCGGGAGCCTTGGCCTTGAGGATCGTCTTGAGCTTGGGTTCCATGATGATGATGCGCCTCTAGTCGCTACTCCCCGTGACCGAAGCGTGAGCCTCGCCAATGGATGTCGCAGCCGGGGTGCCATCTACGATAAAGCGACTTTACGTCATGTCAACGTTGGCGCGAACATCATCCTCGTTGTCAACATCGATTGCGTGACCCCACGCAAAGGCCGGAATCGTATGTGAAGCAGCTCACACATGAATTGCGGCACGGAATGATACGCCTTTCTGCGGATGAGAATCCGGCCGAAACGCCTCGATCCGGCGCCGAATTCGGCCACGAAACCCGGTACCCCAACGGAGGGCCCCCGCCGATGCACGCGACCAAGACCGCAGCGCTCGATACCTTGATCTCCCAGCTGGACACCCAGATCCTGTCCGTCGAACATCTGGGCATTCCGGGCACCAAGCTACTGCTGACGATGGCGCGCCTCGACCTGCAGGCAAAGCGCCACAATATCGCCGACCACGAGCTGAAGGCCCTGTGCATCTCGATCGAGCACGCGATCGATGCCGATCATGGTCGCCGCCGAACCGGTTCCGCCCGACCCGGAAAGCGGACCCGGCCCACCACCCGCCCGGCGCTCCCGCCCGTCGCCTCGGAAGGGCCCCGGCCCTAAGTCCCCTACCCGCCCCATCCGTCCGATCATTCGGCCGGATGGGGTGCCGGCGGCGCGGCGGCGCCGCGCTTGCGCCCGAGGCCGGCGATCCAGCGGCAGACGACGTAAAACGCCGGCGTGAAGATCAGGCCGAACAGCGTGACGCCGATCATTCCGAAGAACACCGCCGTTCCCAGCGTCTGCCGCAACTCGGCACCGGCACCGACCGCCCAGACCAGCGGCGCCACCCCGAAAATGAAGGCGAACGACGTCATCAGGATCGGCCGCAGGCGCAGCCGCGCCGCCTCGACCGCGGCCTCCAGCCGGTCGCTGCCGCCGTCCTCCAGCTGCTTGGCGAACTCGACGATGAGGATCGCGTTCTTCGCCGCGAGCCCGATGAGCACCACGAAGCCGACCTGCGTCAGGATATTGTTGTCCTGTCCGCGCAGGATCACGCCGCTGATCGCCGCCACCAGGCACATCGGCACGATCATCACGATGGCCAGCGGCAGGGTCAGGCTCTCGTACTGCGCGGCCAGCACCAGGAACACGAACACCACCGCCAGGATGAAGGCGAAGATCGCCGTGTTTCCCGCCCGGATCTGCTGGAACGCCAGCGTCGTCCACTCGTAGCCGAAACCCTCGGGCAGCGCCTCGGCGGCGACCCCCTGCATGATCTGGATCGCCTGGCCTTGCGAGTAGCCGGCGGCGGCGGCGCCATCGATTTCCGCGGCCGGGTAGAGATTGTATCGCGGCACCCGGTAGGGGCCGGAAATGTCGCGCACCGTGGTGAAGGAACCGAGCGGCACGGTGTCGCCGTTCTGATTGCGCACGCGGATCTTGAGCACGTCGCCGGGCTCGAGGCGGTAACCGCTGTCCGACTGCGCCACCACCCGGAAGGTGCGGCCGAGCAGATTGAAGTCGTTGACGTAGGACGAGCCGAGGTAGGTCTGCAGCGCGCCGAAGACGTCGGGAACGTTGACCCCGAGCATCTGCGCCTTGGTGCGATCGATGTCGAGATAGAGCTGCGGCGTCGAGGTCTCGAACAGCGAGAACACCTGCGCGATCCCCGGCGTCTGTCCGGCGCGGGCGGTCACGGCGGCGACCGCGGCGCGCAGCGCCTCCGAGCCGCGGCCCGCGCGATCCTCGATGATCATGCGAAAGCCACCCTGGGTGCCGATGCCGCGGACCGGCGGCGGCGCCACCGCGATGAGGAAAGCTTCCTGGATGCCCGACAGGCGGCCGTACAGGGTCCGGGCGATCGCGGACGCCGACTTGGCCGGATCCTTGGCGCGCTCCTCGAACGGATCGAGGGTGACGAAGATGGCGCCCGAGTTGGGAGCGGTGGTGAAGGTCGCGCCGGAGAAGCCGACGATGTTCACCGCGTGGCTGATGCCGGGCACCTTGAGCGCGATGTCGACGGCGCGGCGCGCGACCGCGTCGGTACGGGCGAGCGAGGCGCCGGGCGGCAGTTGCACGACGATGATCAGATAGCCCTGGTCGAGCTGCGGGATGAAACCCTGCGGCGTGCCGCGGAACTGGTTGAGGCCGAACGCCAGGATGCCGCCGTAGATGATCAGCATGATCACGGCCAGGCGCACCACGTGGCCGGCGATCCAGCCATAGCCGCGCGCCAGGCGATTGAAGCCCCAGTTGAACGCCCAGAAGAACCCGGTGATCGGCCGCTGCCACAACGGCACCCGGTGAGCCGTGTGCGGCCTGAGCAGCAGCGCGCACAGGGCGGGCGACAGGGTGAGCGAGACGATCAGCGAAATGACGGTCGCGCCCGCGATGGTCAGCGCGAACTGCCGATAGAACTGCCCGGAAATGCCGGTGATGAACGCCGAGGGCACGAACACGGCGCACAGCACGAGCGCGATGGCGATCAGCGCGGAGCCGACCTCGTCCATGCTGCGGATCGCGGCCTCGCGCGGCGCCAGCCCCGCCGCGATGTTGCGCTCGACGTTCTCGACCACCACGATGGCGTCGTCGACCACGATGCCGATCGCGAGCACCAGGCCGAATAGCGACAGATTGTTGAGCGAGAAGCCGAACGTCGCCATCAGGAAGAACGTGCCGATCAGCGACACCGGTATGGCGATGAGCGGAATGATGGCGGCACGCCAGGTCTGCAGGAACACGATGATCACCAGCACGACGAGGACGACGGCCTCCAGGATGGTCTCCTGAACGGCGGCGACCGACTGCTCGATGAACTGGGTCGGGTTGTAGACGACGGTGTACTTGAGGCCCGGCGGGAACCGCTCGGCCAGGTGATCCATGGTGGCGAGGATGGCCTTCGACGTCGACAGGGCGTTGGAGCCGGGACGCTGGAAGATGCCGAGCGCCACCGCCGGGTCGCGATCGAGATAGGAGTTCGTCGAGTAGTCCTGCGCCGCCAGCTCGACCCTGCCGACGTCGTTGAGACGCACCACGGCGCTGCCCTCGCGCTTGACCACGATGGTGCCGAACTCCGACGGATCGGCGAGCCGACCGAGCGTCTGCACGGCGATCTGAAAGGCGCCGGGCTTGGCGTTGGGTGGCTGGTTGAGCACTCCGGAGGCGACCTGCACGTTCTGGCCCTGCAGCGCGGTGACGACGTCGCTCGCCGTGAGCCCGACCGATTGCATGCGATCCGGATCGAGCCACACGCGCATCGCATAGGCGCGCACGCCGAACACCGTGATCGATCCGACACCGTCCACCCGCGTCACCTCGTCGACGATCTCGACGGTCGCATAGTTGGAGATGAACAGGGTGTCGCGCGACTGGTCGGGCGAATAGAGATGCACCACCATCATCAGGTCGGGCGAGGCCTTGGCCACGGTGACGCCGATGTTGCGCACGTCGGCCGGCAGGCGGGGCTGGGCGATGGCCACCCGGTTCTGCACCTGCACCTGGGCGATGTCGAGATTGGTGCCGAGCTCGAAGGAGACGCCGACGGCGAAACTGCCGTCGGCGTTGGAGTTGGAGAACATGTAGATCGCGTTCTCGACGCCGTTGATCTGCTCCTCGATCGGCGCCACCACCGTCTGCGCCACCACGTCGGCGCTGGCACCGGGATACTGCCCGGTCACGTTGATAGTCGGCGAGGCGATCTCGGGATACTGCGCGATCGGCAGCCGGCCGAACGCCACCCCGCCGACGATCACGAACACGATCGACACGACCGCGGCAAAGATCGGCCGATCGATGAAGAAATGCGAGATCCTCATCGCCGGCTACTCGGACCGAGCCAGAGGCTTGGCCGGTGCCGGCTCCTCCTCGGGCGTCACCTTCTGGCCCCGCCGCACCCGCATCAGGCCGTTGACCACGACCCGGTCGTCGGGCGCAAGCCCGTCCTTGACGACCCGCAGTCCGTCGACGACCTGGGCGATGGTGACGTACTTCTGCCGCGCGACGTTCTCGGAGTCGACCACGTAGACGAACTTGCGCACCTGCTCGGTCCCGATCGCAACGTCGGGAACCAGCAGCGTCTCGTAGGGCATCGAGCCCGGAACCTGGACGCGCCCGAACATGCCGGGCGTGAACACGCCGTTCGGATTGGCGAAGACCGCGCGTCCGCGGATGGTGCCGGACGACTGGTTGATCACGTTGTCGACGAAATCCATCCGGCCGTCGTGGACGAAGCTCGGCTCGTCGAGCAGCTTGAGCCTGACCGGGGTCGAGGCCCCGCGGCTGCCGGTGCCCTTGCCGACGGGAGCGAACCGCTCGTAGCGCAGGTAGGCGGCTTCATCGAAGGTGAACTCGAATCGGATCGGATCGATCGACACGATGGTGGCCAGCATCGTGGTGTTGCCGGAGAGGCCGCCGGTGACCAGGTTGCCCTGCGACACCTGGCGGTCGCCGATCCGCCCGTCGATTGGCGCCCGCAGCTCGGAAAACTCCTCGTAGTCGAGCTCGGCCTGGTGCACCAGCGCCTCGTTGGCGGCGACCGAGGCTTCGGCGACGCGCTTGGCCTGAGTGCGCTGGTCGAACGTCTGCTCGGTGATGGTCTTGTCGCGGACGAGCTGCTGGCCGCGGTTGAGATCGTTTTCCGTGAAGGCGAGGTTAGCCTTGGCCTGGGCGAGATTGGCGCGCACCTGGTCGAGCGCCATCTTGAACGGACGGCGGTCGATGCTGAACAGGAGGTCGCCCTTCTTGACGATCTGGCCGTCGGTGAAGTGGATCGCGTCGAGGTATCCCGACACGCGGGCGCGGATCTGCACCGTATCGACGGCGACGAATCGACCGACGTATTCGTCCTGATCGACGATGCTGCGCTTCACCGGATTGGCGACGGTCACCTTGGGAGGGGGCGGCGGGCCCTGGGCCGCGGGCTGCTGGCTGTTGCCGCAGCCCGCGAGCGCAAGCGTCAACGCAAGACCGGCCAGACTCGAGGACCTCAGCATCGTCTCTCCGCTCCCCATACGATCGAACGCGCGCTGATACAGGGTTCGGACGCGGCGGGCGACCGGCCTTTTGTGGCGGCCGATCGCTCCCCATATCTGCTGACACGAAG
>JBEKZK010000470.1:0-4526 GCA_049509935.1 Xanthobacteraceae bacterium
CCGGATCGTCGATCCTCACGATCCGTCCGGGAATCCCGAGGCACATGGTTCGTTTCCTTGCCGATGGGTGTTGATGGCGATCAGATGCGCGGCGCCGATCGCCGCCTGGCCGAGCGCGAGCCCGCCATCGTTGGCGGGAACCCGCGCATGGGACAGCACGGCGAATTTTTCCGCTTCGAGGCGGCGGACGACCTCTTCGAAGAGGGTGCGGTTCTGGAAGCATCCTCCCGACAGCGCGACCGTGTCGAAGCGCGCCGTGCCCTCGTCCCGCCGTGCGAGCTTCAGGGTCATCGCGACGATGGCCCTGGCCAGACCCTTATGAAAGCGCGCCGCGATGACCGGCGCCGGGGTGTGCAGGATGAGGTCGCCGAGGATGGCTTGCCACATCGCCAGCGGCTCTACGTACGGCAACCCTGAACCGCGCAGATTGGGGATGCCGAGCGGATAGCCGAGGGCGTCATCCTCGTGGCGCAGCGTGTGCTCGTCGACGATCGCCTCGAGCCGCGCCGCGGCTTCGCCTTCGTAGGCCTGACGATCTCGACAGAGGTCGAGCACGGCGGCGACCGCGTCGAACAGCCGCCCGCATGACGAGGCGAGCGGTGCGTTGATGTCGTTCTTCAGCATGGCGTCGAGCGTGGCGCGCGGCTTGGCCGCCAGCCAGGCGTGGACCCCGAGCTGCGAAAAGTTCATCGCGAAGGCGGGCCAGCCGATCTCCGCCATCAGGTGGCCGTAGAGATTGCGCCACGGCTCGCGCGCAGCCTGCGCACCACCCAGCAGGGGAACGGGTTTGAACGTCCCGACACGCCGGTAGCCCCGGTAGTCGGCGAGGAGGAATTCGCCGCCCCAGACCGTGCCATCGTCGCCCCATCCGGCGCCGTCGAGCACGATCCCCAGCACTTCGGGCGCCGCGAGCGGATATCCGTTGTCGACGAGGCAGGCGGCGACGTGAGCATGGTGATGCTGCGCCTCGATCAAGGGCAGCGCTTCGGCCCGCGCGCGGGCGCGGGCGAGCTTCGAGGACAGATACTCCGGATGCCGGTCGGCCACGAGCGCGGTCGGCATGTGTGCGAAGAGCTGCCGGTACAGCGCGAGGTTCCGGCTGTAGTCGTCATGGGTCGCCGCATCCTCAAGGTCGCCCTGGTGCTGCGACAGGATCGCCTCGCCATCCTTGACCAGGCAGAACGTCGCCTTCAGCTCGCCGCCCATCGCCAGAAGCTCGGGCGTCGCCGCAAAGCCGTCGGGCAGGCGGATCGGCGCCGGCGCGAAGCCGCGCGCGCGGCGCAGCACGCGCGCCCGTCCGTCCATCGCGCGGACCACCGAGTCGTCGACCCGGTTGGCGATCTCCCGGTCGTGGATGAGCGCATAGGCCGCGATGCCGCCCAGCCGTTCCCGCGCCTCCGCGTTGTCGATCACCTGCGGCTCGTCGGAAAAATTGCCGCTGGTCATCACGACCGGCCGGTTCATCCGGCGCAGGACGAGCAGGTGCAGCGGCGTCGTCGGCAGCATGAAGCCGAGCGTCGCCAGACCGGGCGCCACCGCCTCCGGCAGTTGCTCAGGCCCCTGCGCGCGCAGGAGCACGATCGGGCCCTGCGGGCCGGCGAGCTGGCGCTCCTCCTCGGCATCGACCGCGCAATACCGCCGGACGACGTCGAGATCGCGCGCCATCAGCGCGAACGGCTTCCTCTCGCGCCGCTTCGATCGCCGCAACCGCGCGACCGCCCCGGCATTCGTCGCGTCGCAAGTCAGCTGATAGCCGCCGAGACCCTTGATCGCGACGATCTCGCCCTTTTGCAGCAGGCCGCCGACGGCATCGACATCGTCGAGCATCGAATGCTGGTCGAAGCTGACCGCGCGGCCGTCGAGGCGCACCAGCACAGCCTTCGGCCCGCAGGCGTGACACGCGATCGCCTCGGCGTGGAAGCGGCGATCCGACGGGTTGCGGTATTCGGTCCGGCAGGGATCGCACATGGCGAACGGCGCCATGGTGGTGCTCGCCCGGTCGTACGGAATGCCCTGCACGATGCTCAGGCGCGGTCCGCAATGCGTGCAGTTGGCAAATGCGTAACGGTAGCGCCGGGCAAACGGGTCGATGACCTCCAGCGCGCAGGCCGGACAGATGGCGGCGTCGGGCGCCACCTGGGTGTGTGCGACGCCGCCAATGGTGTCGGCGATGCGGAAATCGTCGGGCAGCGGCTCGGTGAACGGGCGTGTTTCGATCTGGTCGATGCGGGCGAGTGGCGGCGGCTCGTCCCCCAGGCGCTGGATGAAGGCCGCGACCGTGGCTTCGCGGCCGGCGACCCTGACCAGAACCCCATCCGCATCATTCAGCACTTCGCCTGTGAGCCCGAGCTCGCGCGCGTGGCGCCACACCGTCGGACGGAACCCCACTCCCTGCACCCGTCCGCGCACGCGGATCTCGACGGCGACGGGCTGGTCCAAGCGAGGGTGCAGGTTCACGGCGCCGCCTCCCACAGGAGGACGCGATTGTTGCCGGAGTCGGCGATGACCAGCGTCTCGCCGCAGCTCGCGACATCATAGGGCCAGCACAGGCTGTCGCGGACCGGAAGACCCCAACGGTTGTCCCCCTTGTCGGTGAAGCCGTTCTGGCCGGCCAGCCACGTTGCGCCCGATCCCATCGCGATGTCGTCCAGGGCAAAGCCGAGCAGGCGCGAGTTCGCGGTGTCGGCGACCACCAGCCGCTCGCCCTGAACGGCGAGCCCATACGGCATGTTGAGCGCAAACGCCGTCGGAAAATAGGCTGCCCGGTTGTGGTCGAGCCCCATCGGGCCGGCCTGGCCGAGGACGAAGTCGCACGGCGTCCCGTTCGCCCTCGGCATCTCCCGCCACACCATGACGCGATTGTTGCCGGCATCGGAGACGAGGATCATGCCGTCAGCGACGGCGATCCCGTGCGGCCAGCGCATGCCGAGCGCGCCGGCGCCCTCGCCGGCATTCTCGTCCCGGGTCACGAGGTCGCGCTGCCCGAGGACGAGATCGGCCGGTGCGGCGTTCGCCAGCGGAATGCGATCCCACAGGAGAACCCGGCGGTTGCCGGTATCGGCCACGATGAGGCGGCCATCCGCGATGGCGACGCCGTAGCACCAGTTCAGCGTATCGGCGCGCGCCGTGGCGGTGCCGCGATTGGCGAGACCGCCGGCAAAATCCGCCTGTCCGAGCACGACGTCGGCGCCGCGGTTCGCGGTGTCGGGATAACCGTGCCAGAGCAGAACCCGATGGTTCCAGGCATCCGCCACCGCGAGCACGCCGTCCGCGGCCGCCACCCCGGTCGGAACGTTGAGGGTCGCGGCGCCGACGTCGCTCTTGCCGTTGCGGCCTTCGTGCAGGAAATCCGGCTGACCGATCAGCAGGTCCGCCGGCACATGGTCCGACTCCGGAGGCCGCGTCCAGATCAGCAATCGATGGTGGCCGGTGTCGCAGACGAACAGCGGGCCGCCGCGACCGGCCAGGCAGGCCCCCCGCGCGCCGAACAGGGTATCGGCGCGGGCCGCGATCGGCGTCGCCAGCCCGTCGCAACCCGCACGCGCTCCGAGAATCGCGCGCGGACCGCCGGTCGCGAGCAGGGGCATCGCACGCCCCGTCCCCTGCCCGGCGGGCGGGATGCGCAGACGGTCCGGGGCGAGGGAGACGCGCATGGCTATCTGGCGAGCCTCACTTCGACGCGATGGCCGATCACGCGGACGGCGTGCGACTGCAGTTGCACCTGCGGCGCGGTCAGGCATTCGCCGCTCGCAAGCGCGTACTGGAAGCCGTGATGCGGGCAGGTGATGATGCCGTCGTCGACCTCCCCGTCATCGATGGCGAAGCCGAGATGGGCGCAGGCATTCTGGAAGCAGGTGACGATCGCCCCCTGGCGCGCCAGCAATACCTTCTCTCCCGCGATCTCGGTCGCGAGCACGCGTCCGTCCGGGATCTGCGACAGCGTGGCGGCGCTGATCCAGTCGCCCGTCGCACCCAGCGCGAACGGACTGATGAAACGGACGCCGCCGGAGCCGCCGAGCCCCTTGACCTGAACGACCTCGGTGATCTGCGGGCAGGCCTCCTCGACCGCCTTCTTGACGCCGGCGTGGAACGTCAGCGCCGAGGCCGGACATCCGTCGCACGCGCCGGTGAATCGCACCTCGATCACCGGCGGAGCCACTTTCACGAGCTCGACGTCGCCGCCGTGCGAGGCGAGCATCGGCCGCACGCTTGCGAGCGCGGCCTCCACGCGCTCGCTCAGGCTGGCCTTGAGAATGTCGTGCCGTCGCAGCACCGCGTAGACGACCTCGTCGGCCACCGCGGCCTTCATCGCGGCGAGCGCCGCCGGATCGGTCTTCAGTGCGCGGACCAGCCGCCGCAGCGCCTCGCCGTGCAGCGCCTCGATGGCGCGACGATACGCGTCCACCGCCCCGCGCGGGGCCTCCTCCCAGGTCGCGAACAGCGCGTCCAGCCGCTCGACGTCGCCCAGCAGGCCGGCCAGACCGTCGCGCTCGGTTGTCGCCCTGTCGATGACGTTCATCGCGTCC
>JBEKZK010000471.1:0-4526 GCA_049509935.1 Xanthobacteraceae bacterium
GACCTCGAGGACGCGGCGCGCGCCATCCGGACCATGCAGGTGCGCGGCGCGCCGCTGATCGGCGTGACCGCAGCCTACGGCGTCTGCCTGGCGTTGCGGGCGGACCCGTCGGACGAGAGCCTGGCACGGGCCTACCGGACGCTGATCGCGACCCGGCCGACCGCCATCAACCTCAAATGGGCGCTCGACGAGATGACACGGGCGGTGCGCGGCCTGGCGGGCGCCGGGCGGATCGCTGCCGCGTATGCGCGCGCCGGCGAAATCTGCGAAGAGGACGTCGCCATCAACCAGGCGATCGCCCGCCACGGGCTGCCGCTGATCGAGGCGGCGGCGCGGCGCAAGCCGGGCGAGCGCGTCAACATCCTGACCCACTGCAACGCCGGCTGGCTGGCGGCGGTGGACTGGGGCACCGCGACGGCGCCGATCTACCTGGCGCACGAGCAGGGACTTGCGGTCCACGTCTTCGTCGACGAGACGCGACCGCGCAATCAGGGCGCCTCGCTGACCGCGTGGGAGCTCGGCCGCCACGGCGTGCCGCACACGGTGATCGTCGACAATGCCGGCGGCCATCTGATGCAGCACGGGCTCGTCGACCTGGCGATCGTCGGCACCGACCGGGTCACCGCGAGCGGCGACGTCTGCAACAAGATCGGCACCTATCTGAAGGCGCTCGCGGCCTTCGACAACGGCGTTCCGTTCTATGTGGCGCTGCCGTCGCCGACCATCGATTTCACGGTCTCCGACGGCGTCGCCGAGATCCCCATCGAGCAGCGCGGGCCGGAGGAGGTCGCGACCATGACGGGGCGGACGGCCGATGGCCGCATCGAGACCGTGAGCGTCGTGCCCGACGGATCGGCGGTCCTGAACTACGGCTTCGACGTCACCCCGGCGCGCCTCGTCACCGGCCTGGTGACCGAGCGCGGCGTGATCGCGGCGAGCCGTGCGGCGCTCGCGGCGGCGTTTCCGGAGCGGGTCCCGGTCACGCCGGTCGCGGCCGAATGAGGCTTGCCCTCGCGGCGCCGCAGGACGCGCCCGACCGACGGCAGTCGCCGACCGCGCGTGCGGTGGCGCGCGGCACCGCGCGGCTGTTGAGCTCGCTCGGATTTGCCACGGTCGGCGAGCTGCCGCTGGCGTCCGGCCGGCGCGCCGACCTGGTGGGGGTCGGCCGAGCCGGCGATGTCTGGATCATCGAGATCAAATCCTCGATCGAGGATTTCCGCGCCGACCACAAATGGCCCGATTACCGGCAGCATTGCGACCGGCTGTTCTTCGCCGCCGCCCTCGACGTGCCGCCGGACATCTTCCCGGCCGACGCCGGGTTGATCGTGGCCGACGCGTTCGGCGCGTCGGTCCTGCGCGAGGCCCCGGAGCATCGCCTCGCCGCGGCAACGCGAAAAAGCCTGATGCTGCGCTTCGCCCGCACCGCCGCCGCCCGGCTCCAGACGGCGATCGATCCCGCGGGGCCGTACGGCGAGGCGTTTTAGCGCATGTCCCGGCGAAGTGGACCCCCGCCTACTTCGGGGCGCGCTTGGCCAGGATCCGCTGCAGGGTGCGGCGATGCATGTTGAGGCGGCGCGCGGTCTCCGAGACGTTGCGGCCGCACAACTCGTAAATGCGCTGGATGTGCTCCCAGCGGACGCGGTCGGCCGACATCGGATTTTCCGGCGGCTCGGGCTTGTGGCCGTCATAGGCGAGCAGGGCGGCGACCACGTCGTCGGCGTCGGCCGGCTTCGACAGGTAATCGACGGCACCGATCTTCACCGCATTCACCGCGGTGGCGATATTGCCGTAGCCGGTCAGGACGATGCCGCGGGCCTCCGGGCGGCGCTGCTTGAGCGCCGAGATCACATCGAGCCCGCTGCCGTCGGCGAGCCGCATGTCGACCACCGCATAGGCGGGCGGACCCTTTTCCACCTCGAGCAGGCCGTCGGCGACCGATTCGGCCGTGGTCACCGCGAACCCGCGGCTCTCCATGGCCCGGGCGAGGCGTTGCAGGAACGACTTGTCGTCCTCGACGATCAGCAGCGAGCGGTCACCGGGGATTTCCGCGGTCGCGACATCTGTCATTGTGATTTCTCCTCAAATGCATCTTTAGTTGTGGCTGCTCCCCGACCCCCGGATCGAGGCGCCATGGTCGGCAGATATGCACGAATGTCGCAGGCTCAAGGGTTCCAGCTCGGTTCACCTTGCCAACCCGGCAACGCGCGCTCGAAATCGGCGCGCGGCCAGGTCACCCGAATCACCGCGCCGCTGTCCGGTACGGCCCGATTGGTGAAGGCCAGCGTCGCCCCGGAGCGCTCGAGGAGGGTCTTGGCGATAAAGAACCCGAGGCCCAACCCGGTGACCTCGCCCTCCATCTGGGTGCGATCGCCGCGCGTCGTCACGTAAGGTTCGCCGATGCGGTCCATGACCTCCGACGAGAAGCCCGGCCCGTCATCGCTGATCGCGACGGTCACCTCGTCGGTGCTCCAGTGCGCTTTGACCTCGACCAGGCCCTTGGCGAAATCGACGGCATTTTCCAGGAGATTGCCGAGGCCGTAGAGGATCGCCGGATTGTGGGCCCCGATCGGCTCGGCCGAGCGATCCGGCGGCAGCGCCACGTCGATGGTCACGCCGAAATTGCGGTGCGGAGATACGACTTCCTCGATCAGGGCGCTGAGCTTCATCCGATCGAACGGGCCGCTCCGGGTGGAGAGCTCGGTGAGCTTGCCCAGGATCTCGCGACAGCGCTGCGCCTGCTCGCGCAGCAGCGTGACGTCGGCTGCATGGGGCGAGTCGGGCTTGATCGCACGCTCCAGCTCCTTCGCCACGACCGCGATGGTGGACAGCGGCGTGCCGAGCTCGTGGGCAGCAGCCGCCGCGAGCCCGTCGAGCTGGGAGAGGTGCTGCTCGCGCGCCAGCACCAGCTCGGTAGAGGCCAGCGCCTCGGCGAGCAGCCTCGCCTCCTCGGCGATCTGCCAAGCATAGGCGCCGATGAAACTCAATGCTAGCAACAGCGAGAGCCAGACCCCCAGCATGTAGATCGGCGGCAGCTCCAGCGGGTCGTCGCTCGCCCACGGCAGCGGCAGGTGGACGAACACCAGAACGGTGGCGCAGAACGCCGTGAACAGGCCGAGCCGCAAGGTCATGCGCGGGGGCAGCGCGGTCGCCGAGATCAGCGCCGGCCCGAGGAACATGAAGGCGAACGGGTTCTGCAGCCCGCCGGTGAGAAACAGCAGGGCGGCGAGCTGGGCGATGTCGAAGCCGAGCAGCGAGGTGGCCCGGCCGGGCTCGAGCCGGTAGCTCATGCGGAAGATGAGGCGCAGCGCCACGTTGAGCGAGGCGCTGAGCGCGATCACGATCAGGCAGTCGCCGAGCGGCAGGGTGAAGTCGAGCACGTAGTGGACGACGAGCACCGCCGCGGTCTGGCCGATCACGGCAAGCCAGCGCAGGCGCACGAGCGTGTCGAGCCGCACGCTGCGCCGCACCGGCTGGAATGGTTCGGGAAGCTGTGACGGCATGGGCTGCGCTGTTGTCGGCCACCGGAGCGTGTTCGGCCCGAGCGTACAGCGGTTCACTGCGGAAAACGCTACAAAACGCGACGAAGGAAATTGATCCGCAAGGCTTGCGTCGACCGGGCGCCGCCGCCATGACGGCAGCCGTGTTGGACAGGAACGTCATGCCGTGAACGAGCCAGCCGTCTCGGTCGATCGCCTGGTCAAGGTCTACAAGACCGGCACCGCCGTCGCCGGCATCTCGTTCGCGCTGGCGCCGGGCTCGATCGTCGGCCTGCTCGGGGGCAATGGCGCCGGCAAGACCACCACCATCGCGATGATCCTGGGCTTGATCACGCCGACCTCCGGCAGCGTCAGGGTGCTCGGCTGGGAGATGCCGCGTCAACGCTATCGGGTGCTCGACCGGATGAACTTCGAGAGCCCCTATGTGGACATGCCGATGCGGCTGACCGTGCGGCAGAACCTCACGGTGTTTGGCCGGCTCTACGGCGTCGAGGGTCTCGGCCAGCGCATCGCCGCGGTATCCGCTGAATTCGACCTCACCGATCTGCTCGACCGGCAGACCGGAAAGCTCTCGGCCGGACAGAAGACCCGGGTGGCGGTGGCCAAGGCGCTGCTCAACCATCCCGACATTCTGCTGCTCGACGAGCCCACCGCCTCGCTCGATCCCGACACCGCCGACTGGGTGCGTGCCCGCCTGGAACGCTATTGCCGCGAGCGCCATGCGACGGTGCTGCTCGCCTCCCACAACATGGCCGAGGTCGAGCGGCTGTGCGACCGCGTCATCATCATGAAGCAGGGCCGCATCGAGGACCACGACACGCCGGCGCGGCTGTTGACCCGCTATGGCCGCCGCACGTTGGAAGAAGTCTTCCTCGATGTCGCGCGCGGCCGCGGCGAAACGCGCGAGGCGGCGCAATGAGCGCGCTCGGCGAAGCTCCTCCCCTCCCCTCTCGCGTCGCAGGCGAGAGTGCGGCGTTTTCGCCGGGGCGCATCGCGGCGATGATGCTGCGCTATTGGTATCTGCTGCGC
>JBEKZK010000472.1:0-4524 GCA_049509935.1 Xanthobacteraceae bacterium
CCAGGAATTCCGCCGCGGAGCTGGCGCGGCGTCGTCGGACGAAGCGGACATCGATGAACCTTATTTGCTGTTGCGCGATTTCGAATCAGTCTACGCTTCGATGGTGGATGGCATGGGGGAGTGTGTTTTGACGATGACCAAGGGGAAGGCTGCGAACCTGACTGTGAGGCATTTGGCGGTTGCGGGAGCCGCGGCATTGCTGGCGTTGGTGCTCGGCGCAGGCAGCGCCGGCGCCGAGGCCTATCGCGGCACCGAGGCGCAGCGGGAGGCCTGCACGCCGGACGTGTTCCGGCTGTGCCAGAGCGAGGTTCCAAACATTCCGGCGATCGTGGCGTGCATGAAGCGCCAGCGGTCGCAGCTCAGCCCCGCCTGCCGTACCGCCATGGCGCAAGGCCCGCGCGTGGGCGGCCGGGAATCCGGCCACCATCATCGGTCGGCGCACTCCGAGCGGCGCTCACACCACTCGGCCAGATACGAGCACAGGCGGCACGAGCTTCGCGCATCGCGCTGACGCCGACCCGCAGCCCGGATGAAGCGCAAGCGTCATCCGGGAGCCCGGATGGAGCGCCGGCGTCATGCGGGAGCGGCGGTGGTGCGTTGCAAGGTCGTTCCCGCATTGCGCCATAGCCCGTCGCAGACCGGCGTACACGCCCTGACGGCTTCATGCGGGCTACCAGCCGTAGCCCGGATGGAGCTCAGGCGTCATCCGGAAGCAGCGGTGCGGGATTCGAGAGGCCGTTGACGCTACTTGCTCGCGATCCAGATGACGTGACGGGCGCCGCGCCCGTTTGCGCGGGCGGGCGCGCGGACCTCGTCCACATCGAAACCGGCACGGCGAAGCCGCCGGGGGAAATTCCTGTCCGCTGCCGATGACCATATGGCGAGCACGCCCGCGGGGCGCAGCGCCGCCCGGGCGGCGTGCAATCCCGGAAGGTCGTACAGCGCGTCGTTGGCCTGTCGGGTCAACCCCTCGGGGCCGTTGTCGACATCGAGCAGGATCGCGTCATAGGCCGACCGGGCCGACCGGATCAGGTCGCCGACGTCCGCCTCGAGGAGGCCGACGCGCGGATCATCCAGGCAGCCACCGAGCACCTCGGCCATCGGACCCCGGGCCCAGGCCACGACGGCAGGCACCAGCTCGGCGACGGTGATGCTGGCGTCCGCCGTGAGCACGGCGAGCGCTGCGCGCAGCGTGAAGCCCATGCCCAGGCCGCCGATCAGGACCCGCGGCTCGCGGGAGCCAAGCCTCTGGCACGCGATGATGGCGAGCGCCGCCTCGGAACCGCCGAGGCGGCTGTTCATCAGCTCGCTGCCACCCAGCATGATCGAGAACTCGCCACCGCGGCGCATGAGGCGCAGCTCGCCTCCACCGGGAGCGCGTGCCGTGCCGATCGGGGACCACGGTATCACCGCCAGGTTCCCGAGGGGCCGGGGAGCCGTCTGCCGCGGCCGTCCCGGCTGGAGCGCAAAAAAACTCGAGGTGCCATGAGACTATTTTTCATGGCGACTGTCGATCCGGTCGTCGGTCGAACGTTCTATAGTCACGGACACTGTTCCGTCATCTGCCGGGCGGCAAAATCGGCTCCCGGCCAACCACGACATCGCAAGGAGAGCATTTATGAGCACATCGAAAGCCAAGCCCATTCCCGACGGAATGCACACCGTGACGCCGCATCTGGTCTGCGCCGGCGCGGCGGAAGCCATTGCGTTCTACCAGAAGGCCTTCGGTGCCGTCGAAGTGATGCGGATGCCCGGCCCGGACGGCAAGCTGATGCATGCCTCGGTGCGCATCGGGGATTCGGCCGTCATGCTGGTCGACGAAATGCCCGAGCATGGCGCGCTCGGACCGAAGGCGCTCAAGGGGTCGCCGGTCACCATCCACCTCTCCGTCGAGGATGTCGACGCCTTCGTCTCCCGCGCCGTCGCGGCCGGCGCCAAGGTGACGATGCCGGTCGCCGACATGTTCTGGGGCGACCGCTACGGCCGGATCGAGGACCCGTTCGGGCACCACTGGTCGATTGCCACGCACATCCGCGACATGAGCCCGGAAGAGATGCAGCAGGCGATGCGGGGCATGGCCCGCTGAGAGCGAGCGGAATTGATTGATGCCCGCGCCACCCGCACGGCCGGCCCCCTCTCCCCACTTGGCCCCACTTGGGGAGAGGGATGGGGTGAGGGGGTTACGGACGTATTTGATGGCGCCGGAGCCCCCTCACCCCCACCCTCTCCCCGCTGGGGCCCCGCTGGGGAGAGGGAGTCCGGCCGAGTCTGTTGAAGCGTTTGCGACCGTCTCGACCGAGCGGCTTTGCACCCGCTGCGCGGGATGTATATCAAGGAGCAGCACGCACGACGGGGATCAGCTTTGGCCGACACGACATTCACGCCGCCGGCGGGCGCGTTCACGCGCAGCGTGCCGATTCGCTTCTCCCATTCGGATCCCGCCGGGATCGTCTACTTTCCGCACTACTTCAACATGTTCAACGGGCTGATCGAGGACTGGTACGGCGAGGAGCTTGGCGTCGACTACAGCAAGCTGATCCTGTCGGCAGGCTCCGGCTTTCCCATCGTGCATGCTGAATGCGATTTCCGGGTGCCGAGCCGGATGGGCGAGCGGCTCGAGCTCACCCTGCTGGTCGAGCGCGTCGGCCGCTCGTCGCTCGGCTTCGTCATAGTCGGCCATCTGGGCGGCGTCGAGCGCCTGCGCGCCCGCATCGTCACCGCCATGATCGCGCTCGCGACCGGCGCTTCGACGCCGCTGCCGGACGACCTGCGCGCCGCGGTGGAGGCCTATCGCCGACGCACCGGCGCCGAGCCAAGTGTTGCAAAGAGGTGACTCCGGGGGAAGAAACCGCTGATATAAGTACAGGTCCATATTGACCGCAGGGCGCTTCCTAACCGAGGGTATGTGTAGGGGAAATCACTGGTGCTGGGGGTTGAGTGGGCCAATTTCGCCGGGCGCGACTTATGCTGGCTGCGACCAGCTCGATGGCAGCGCTGATCGCGGGCGGCTCCGGCGCGGCGCGCGCCTGCGTGGCCGTGACCGGGCCCGGAGGCTTCACCAACCCGGCCGCCACCACGATCAACTGCATCACCGTCAACAACGCCACGGTGACCGGCAACGTCGTCAACGCCGGCAACATCACGCCGGGCGGCCCGAGCGGCATCCTGGTCTCCAACAGCACCATCAACGGCGCGATCATCAACAGCGGCGCGATCACCGCCTCGGGTGACGGCATGTCCGTCGGAACCTCAAGCCTGTCGGGCGGCATCAGCAACAGCGGAACGATCACGGCGGGCAACATCGGCATTCTGGTCACGGCGACGCTTTCGGGCGGGATCAGCAACAGCGGACGGATCACGGCGGCCACCGGGATTGGCGTAGACCCCACCGCGGGCTTCTCCGGCGACATCCGCAACAGCGGCACCATCGCGGCCGCCGCCAACGGCATAAACATCGGGGCCAGCCCGATCTTTGCCGGCGCCATCGTCAACAGCGGCACCATCTCGGCCACCGCCGGCGACGGCATCTTCGTCGGTGCCACGACGTTCGTCGGCGGCATCACCAATACCGGCACGATCACGGGCGCGACCGGCATTTTTCTGGCCAACGGCGGCGTCAGCCTGTTCGATTCCGGAACCATTACGGGGACCGGCGGCCACGCGATCGAGTTCTCCGGCAGCGGCAATACGCTGACGCTGGCGCCGGGCTTCGCCATCACCGGGCTGGTGATCGGCACCGCCGGCGATGCGCTCCAGCTCGGCGGCAGCGGCAGCATGAGCTTCGATGCGAGCCGGATCGGCTCGCAGTATCTCAACTTCGCCAGCTTCGCCAAGGTCGGCGCCTCCACCTGGACGCTGACCGGCAGCAACGCGTCGGTCCTGCCGTGGACCGTGCAGCAGGGCACCTTGAACGTGGCGGCGGGCGCCTCGCTTGCCAACTCGCCGTTCACCGTGCAGGGCGGCACGCTGTCGGTCGACGGCAGGGTCGGCGCAACCACCCTCGACGGTGGCGTCCTGCTCGGCAACGGCACACTCGGCGCGCTCACGGTGAACAGCGGCGGCACCGTGGCGCCGGGACACTCCATCGGCACGCTCAATGTGACCGGCAATGTCAGCTTTGCGGCAGGCTCGACCTATCAGGCGGAGACCAGTGCGGCCGGCCCGTCCGACCTGATCCGGGCGACCGGCACCGCGACGCTGACCGGCGGCACCGTGCAGGCGCTGTCGCAGGTCGGCGCCTACGGGGCGTCGACCACCTATACGATCCTCACCGCATCGGGCGGCCGCACCGGAACGTTCGCCAGTGTGACCGACAATCAGCCCTACCTGATCGCCGCGCTGTCGTACGATGCCAACGACGTCTTTCTCACGCTCACCCGCAACGCCACCTTCTTTCAGAGCCAGGCGGTCACGCCCAATCAGCAGGCCGTCGCCGCGGCACTCGACCGGTTTGCCACCAACGATCCGCTGTTCGTGGCCGCGGCGGGCCTCACCGGCGCGGCGACGCAGCAGGCGCTCGACGCA